>JAZUOE010000037.1:0-13176 GCA_045604505.1 Ruminiclostridium sp.
GATAGCCTCGGTAGGGATTCTGATACCCTCATAATCGTCCATCAGCAGTTTTACCTGTGCCACACGTCCGTCAACGAAATCTGAAGAGAACATATCGCACTCGAAAATACAAAGACTGCTTCCGTCCTCCTGACGTTCAAGGCTTATGATATCCGCCTGCACATTCTGCTGTGAAGAGCCTATGTGCAGAGTTACCGTTGCGCCCTCAAACACGGTACCCAGCTTTACAGTGTCAAACACCGCAATCATGTACCATTTGTAATCATCAATAAGCTTTCCGATTACACCTGTGGGGTTTGTTTCCTGCTCCTCGGAGGCAACAATATACTCAACCTGCTCTCTTGTAAGCGTAAAGAGGGTATCGCTGTTGAGGACATCCTCATAGCCGTCAACCTGACTTACAAAATAGCCTGTCTCACCGATGGAAATTTCAAAGGGGTCCCTTGAAATCTGGCCACGGAGCATGGAAATACGGTTATCTATTTCAAGAATCTTGTCTGCATAGGAAACTTCCGCGCCCTTTACGATTTCCTTTTTACTGTAAAGATTCAGCATATCGCTTTTCAGCGAAGCCGCCGAGTCGAAATCGTCATCGTAAAGGTACTGCATTATCTGTGCGTGCTTGTCATAAATCTGAGTGGAGAAGGACTCAAGCTGCGACGTATCCGCACCTACAAGCTCCTGCGCGTCCACAAGCACCGAACGCTGTGCCATAAGGGACTCGATTTCCTGCTGTATGGCAAGGTCGTTCTGACTGCTGTAAACCTCGGCAATAACCGAGTTCTTTGCAATTCTGGAGCCGTCGGGATGAAGATAGCTTATAACACCGCTGACATTATAGGAAACCAGCTTCTCGTCACGCACGTATACGCCCTTGAAGCCTACCGTCTGAGTAGTAGTGTAAAGTGACGCAACTTCGGTTTTTATAGGGTTGTAAAAGTGTATCACCAGCTGACTCACAATCATGATAACAAAGAAAATACCGATTATAAGCCAGATAAATCTGGTTGTCAAAGTCCGTTTCTTATCCGTCTCTGCCATTTATACGCCCCCTGCGTAAGACTTAACTTTATGCTTCTTCCTTTTCTTCCTTTTCAAAAGCATCTAAAAGAGAAATTGCTCTTGAAGGTCTGATTGTGGAAATAGCGTGCTTATAAATAAGATTCTGTACTCCTTCGGAGTCGAGAATTACGATATAGCTGTCAAAGCCCTTGATGATTCCCTTGAACTGGAAACCGTTTGTAATAATGATTGTAACGGGGATTCTTTCTTTTCTTGCCTGATTCAGGAACACGTCCTGTAAGTTCATATCCTTTGCCATGTTGTTGTTTTTCCTTCCTTAACCATAAATAATGCACCTTACGTGCTTTTCACCCATATTTTTTTATAATTTCAGTTACCGCCGCAAAACCCGCAACGGCATAGAAACCTATAATAATATTTTTCATTATAACATACTTTTTTATAAAATGCTATATTTTTTCACTAAATTTTCTGCAATTTCTAAAATTTTTTCATAATTTGTCGATTTTGACGAAAAAATTCGGTTAATTCGCATATCTTTTTTGAACCATGTCATCTGTCTTTTTGCATATCTGCGTGTTTCCATCTTTAATTTTTCAATGCAATCCGAAAGTTCAGCCTCTCCGTCAAAATACGGTTTAAGCTCCTTATAACCTATTGCCTGAGCGGCAGTAACATAGTTATCATGTGTAAAAAACTCTCTCGCCTCTTCTAAAAGGCCATTTTTCATCATAATATCAACACGCTTGTCAATCCGCTCATATAAATCTTCTCTGTTCTCATAATCTATCATCAGCATACAAGGTTCATAAGGTGACGGATTGCGGCGGCTTTCTTCCTGAACCTGAGTCATTGTCTTTCCGCTGACGTGATAAACCTCAAGTGCCCGTATAATTCTTGAAAGATTATTTTCATGGAGTCTTTCTGCACATTCAGGGTCAACCTCTCTGAGTTTTTCAAGCACATAACCGTTGCCGTTTTCAGCAGCAAGACGTTTCATTTTTTCTCTGAACTGCAAGTCACTGCCTGTATCATCAAATTCAATATTATCAACAAGCGAGTTAATATAAAGCCCTGTTCCGCCGCAGATTATAGGCAGCTTACCACGATTATGAATGTCAGCAATAATCTCTCTTGCCATAGGAACATAATCTGCAACCGAAAAAGGTTCTGTTGGCTGAAGAAAATCTATAAGGTGATGAACAATTCCGTCTTTTTCTTCCTCAGTGGGCTTTGCACTTGCTATATCCAATTTTTTATATATCTGCATTGAATCTGCCGACACAACCTCACCATTAAAGCGTTTTGCCAAATCAATGGCAAGTCTTGTCTTTCCTGAGGCGGTTGCACCGCAGACTACAACTATGAAAATTTTTTCCATAAAACCTCTTTATTTCAGACTATTCTGCTGAAATATTTTTCAATCTCATATTTAGTCATTTTCACCATTACAGGTCTGCCATGCGGACAAAAACGAATTGCGTCATTGTTCCACACTTCTTCGGCTATAACCCGCAGTTCTTCCATGTTGTTGACATCGTGGGCCTTTATTGCAGATTTACACGCTCTGCTATGCAGCAGGTCATCATAAATTTCACCGATTATATTATCATTTCCTGCTGCTAAAAGCTCTGCCGCACGTATTACAATTTCAGAAGGTCTTACTTCTCCCACAAAAGCAGAAGGACAAGCGGTAATCTCACAATGTATACCATCTGTAAGAATAACCTCAACACCAATATCACTTAACTTATCTGTATTTTCCGCAAGAGCAGTGTAAAGTTCATGTGAAAGGTCAATAAATTCACTTTCCGCAAGGAGCTGTGAAGAAGTAGTAAGTTCTTTTTTCTTCTTTTCAAAGTTAATACGCTCATGGGCTGCGTGTTTATCAATCAAAATAAATTCATCTTCACACTGACAGAGAATGTAAGTTGCAAAAAGTTCACCTATTATAATAAGCGGTGACTTTTCAGGTCCTTCGGTTATAACAGGTTCGGGGGCAGGTCTTGAAATATTCCCGTTATTTATGTATTTGAAAGCGCTTTCTTTTGGTTCCTCAACTTTCGGTATAGTCGGTGACTCCACCACCTTAACCTTTTCAGGTTCCGCTATTCTTTGCTGCACGAAGGCAGTTTCCATTTTTTTAGGCTGAAAACTGCTGACAGGAGAATGAAAAACTACAGGTCTTTCTTTTACCCTGAATATACGTTCATCCTCTAACGTTTCCTGAACCTTTTTCTTATATGTCTCCTGAGGCGCTTTTTCAATTGCCTGTTCTATCTTTGTTTCAAGAGTAATTACCGGCTTTTCATCAGCAATAATCTGAGGCTGCTTTTTTTCAAGCTTTATTTCCCGGCGATTATCCGCATTGAGAATTGCATTCTTAACACCGAAATTTATAAGGTCAAAAATTTGCTTTTCATCAGCAAAGCGCACTTCAGTTTTTGAGGGACTGACGTTAACATCGCAAAGCTCAGGGTTAATTGCTATATTTAAAACACAAGCAGGAAATTTGCCTGTCATTATGCTATTTCTGCAACCTTCTTCCAATGCTGTAAGGCAGATTACCGAACGAACATATCTTCCGTTTACAAAGAAATACTGCATAGAGCGATTAGCACGTGTGAACAAAGGTGAAGAAACATATCCTGTAAGAGTTATACCGCCCTGAGAATAATCAACAGGAATCAGACTTGCGGCAAACTGCTTTCCGAAAACCGCATACACCGCAGAATAGTAATCCCCGTCACCGCCTGTACAACGCACCTGCTTATTATCACGAATAAAACGAAAACTGACATCAGGGTGTGCAAGAGCAAGTTTATCAATCAAACCCTGTACCTGATTTCCTTCTGTAACATCTTTTTTCAGAAATTTAAGTCTAGCGGGAACATTATAAAACAAGTCACGTATAATAATCGTAGTTCCGTCAGGACAGCCTGTACGTTCGTGAGAAATTACTTCGCCGCCGCTGATTGCAAAGCTACTGCCGTACTCATTTCCGCTTTCCTTTGTCAGCACTTCAACCTTTGCCACTGCCGCAACCGACGCCAACGCCTCACCTCTGAAACCTAAAGTGAGGATTTTATCAAGGTCATCGGCAGTGCGCACCTTACTAGTTGCATGACGAAGAAAGGCAGTAGGAATTTCTTCGTGAGAAATTCCGCAGCCGTCATCTGTTACACGCATAAAGCTATTACCGCCATTTTTTATTTCAACAGTAATATGTTTTGCTCCTGCGTCAATTGAATTTTCAACAAGCTCTTTGATAACTGAGGCAGGTCTTTCGATTACCTCACCTGCAGCTATAAGCTCAAATACGCTTTTATCAAGCAGATTTATCTTTGCCATTTATCGTTCCTTAACTAAGCATTTGCTTTAACTCCTCAAGCTGAGCGAATGCCTCTCGTGGAGTCATATTATCCAAATCAAGATTTTTTATTATCTGTATAGCATTCTTTCTTGCAATTGCAGCAAAATCAAATTCTTCTTCCGCCTCGTCTTCCTGCAGCTGCTTTTCCAGGTCAATTTTTGAACCAAACTCCATGCTTTTCAGCGCCTTTTTAGATGCCTCAATAACCTTAGGCGGAAGTCCGGCTAATTTTGCAACCTCAATACCATAACTATTATCGGTGCCGCCCTCAACAATCTTATGAAGGAATTTTATATCATCACCCTTTTTGCTGACAGCAACGCTGTAATTCCTTATACCTTTATTCTCCTTTTCAAGAGAAATAAGCTCGTGATAATGAGTTGCAAAAAGAGTTTTGCAGCCGATTTTGTTATTGATATATTCCGCAACGGATTTTGCAATTGAAATGCCGTCAAAGGTTGAAGTACCTCTACCGATTTCATCAAGAATCACAAGACTCTTATCTGTAGCTCCGGCAAGAATTTCTGCAACTTCGTTCATTTCTACCATAAAAGTTGACTGTCCCGCTGTAAGGTCATCACTCGCACCGACACGAGTGAAAATCTTATCCACAATACCTATTCTTGCGCTTTTTGCAGGAACAAAGCAGCCTATCTGCGCCATAAGAGTTATAATAGCTACCTGACGCATAAATGTGGATTTACCCGCCATATTCGGTCCTGTAATAATAAGCAGACGATTATCCTTTACGTCCAGTTTTGAGTCATTAGGAGTAAACAGCACATCACTTCTTATCTTTTCAATTACAGGGTGACGGCCGTCCTTTATTTCTATTACACTTTCAAGCGAAATATCAGGCTTTACGTAATTATTTTCCTGTGAAACAACCGCAAAGCTCTGCATTACATCAACATAAGCTACAGCCTCAGCAGTCTGCTGCACTATTTCAAGGCGTGAGGCAATAAACTCTCTTACCTCTGCGAAAATTTCAGATTCAAGGGCAAGTATTTTATCCTTTGCACCAAGGATTTCACTTTCAATTTTCTTAAGTTCTTCCGTGATATAACGTTCACCATTTGTAAGAGTTTGCTTTCTTATGTAATGCTCCGGCACAAGCGAAAGATTTCCCTTAGAAACCTCAATATAATAACCGAAAACACGATTATACCGTACACGGAGATTTTTAATACCTGTGGCTGTTTTTTCTCTTTCCTCAATATCGCGAAGAATGTCTTCGCCACCGTTTGTAATGCCTCTCAAACGGTCAAGTTCTTCATTAAAACCATCATTTATATATCCGCCGTCCTTCATGAGTGCAGGTGGGTCAGACTTTATTGCACTCATAACCAGCGACGCAATATCTGAAAGTTCGTCTATTTCAGAATTAAGTTTCATCAGCAATCTTCCATTTGTCGCTGAAAGAACATTTTTCAACGCAGGTATTCTCTCACAAGTACAGCCTAAAGCCATAACATCACGCGGAGTTGCCGCTTTGTAAACAATTCGTGTTATAAGACGTTCAAGGTCATAAATTCCGCTTAGCGCCTCTCTTAAATCAGCCAAAAGGGTGTAATCTGAAAAAAGGCAATCAACCGCCTCTAAACGTTCAAGAATAACCGCCGGGTTAAGCAACGGCTGCTCAATAAAACGGCGGAGCTTACGTCTGCCCATTGCGGTTTTGGTTTTATCAAGAACCCACATAAGAGAACCTTTTCTGTCCTTACTGCGCATAGTTTCTGTCAATTCAAGATTACGGCGGGTTGTTATAGGCAATGACATATAATCATCATTAAAATGAGTTATCAGATTAACGCTGCGCTTTATCTTCGCTTTTTGTGTTTCATTGATATAACGGAACACTGCATACAAAGCTTTTGCCGCAAGAGGAATTTCCCTGAGATTTTCTACCGAAACCGACTGAGAAAAATACTGTTCGTTCAGTTCTTCTGTGGAAAGAGTGTCAAACTGCTCTTCATCAAAAAGTTCTCCTGTAGCATGGTCAAGTCGGGTTTGTATAAACTCATTAACCTCTGTGTAATCAACGAATTTTTCATTGAAAAGAACCTCAGAGGGAGTGTACCTTGAAAGTTCATTCACAATATCTTGCGAAACCGTAACACCATGCTTTTCAAGAACATGAAATTCGCCTGTAGATATATCGGCAAACACCATTCCACAGCCATCATCTACCGCATAAAAGCAAGAAATGTAGTTATTTCTTGTTTCATCAAGCATACTGTCTTCATAAAGAGTTCCGGGTGTGACAAGTCGGGTAACATCACGTTCTACAAGCCCTTTAGTAAGAGCAGGGTCCTGCAGTTGCTCACAAAGCGCAACCTTATATCCCTTTTCAATGAGCTTTTTCAGATAAACCTCACAAGCATGGTAAGGCACACCGCACATAGGAACTCCCGCCCTTGAGGTAAGAGTAAGCTCAAGCTCCTTTGAGATTTTTTCCGCCTCATCATAGAACATTTCGTAGAAATCGCCTAATCTGAAAAAAACTACATAGTCATTATACTGTTCTTTTATTTTAAGATACTGCTTAAGCATGGGAGAAACCTTTTCTTCCTGCGGGTTCATTCAATCATTCCTTTCCATTGTGAAATATTCAGCCTGTTTTTCATAAAATACATCTGTGAAATACCTTATGAAAAAAGGCTGTAAGGCACACTGTATGAGTGTGCCTTTGCCTGTTTATTCTTAGTGACAGCCACTGCAGGAAGAACAGCTACCTGAACAGCCGTGTGTGATTTCGCAAGTGTCAGGGTCTTCACCGTCACAGCACATAGAGATAATCATATTTACCTCTTCGAGAAGATGGTCAAGGGCACCCTTTACAACTACAAAGTTTGCCATGTTCACATTCTTCATTACTGCACCGTAAGCTTCCTGCATTTCACGGTTGAGTTTCTGCAGCTTTTCAGCGTCCTTTTCATCATCAGCCTTCTGCATTTCATACTGAACATTCTGACGTTTTAAGTTGAACTCACCGATTAATTTCTGAAGTTCAGCGTCATTATCGTTAGCTGCCTTAGCCTCCGCGTAAGCCTTAAAACGCTCATCTGCCTGAATTGCTTTTCCTAATTCTCTTGCTGCCTTAATTGCGTCCATAGTAATAAATTCCTTTCTTTGAGCAATGCTCTTATTCGTTTATTTCTCCGACAAGTGCCCAATTAAGCACCTTCGTTATTTTTACGTCAACAAACTTTCCTATATGCTGTTCATTGCCGTTAAAATCAACTATAATGTTCTGACGGGATTTACCTGTATAAAGCTTTTCATCAGTTCTTCCCTTACCCTCGCAAAGTACACGGAGCGTTTTTCCAAGATACTTCTGATAAGCCTCTTCTCCCGCTTGTCCCTGAACCTCTAAAAGTTCACGGAACCACTTTCCCTTTTCTTCTTCAGAAACAGGGTCGTCCATTTCTGCTGCCTTTGTACCACTGCGCTTACTGTAAATAAAAGTGAAAGCGCTATCGTACTTTATTTCCTTCATCAAGGTCAGTGTTTCACAGAAATCCTCGTATGTTTCACCGGGAAAACCAACAATAATGTCAGTTGTCAGCTGAATGTCGGGAATACGCTTTCTTGCGTATTCAACCAAAGAACGATATTTTTCTACATCGTAATGACGGTTCATCAGCTTTAATATTCTATCACTGCCGCTTTGAACAGGCAGATGCAGATGCCATGAAATGTGCTTACTGTCTGCGATTGTGTCTATAAGCTCAAATGTGCAATCCTTAGGGTGTGAGGTCATAAAGCTGATTTTAAACTCACCGTCAAGGTTGTCCAACTCCTTTAAAAGTCCCTTGAAATCAAGATTTCCGTCCTTGCCGTATGAGTTTACATTCTGCCCTAAAAGCAAGATTTCCTTGTATCCGTTTTCAACAAGTCCTTTAACCTCTGAAATAATTTCTTCAGGGGCACGTGAACGTTCTCTGCCTCTTACATAAGGCACTATGCAGTAGGTACAAAAGTTATTGCAACCGTACATAATAGGCACACTTGCTTTAAAATTACTGTCACGTTTAACAGGAATTCCCTCGCATATCACACCCTCGCTTTCGGGTGTCATAAACACTCTTTTTCCTTCCGCAAAAATGCTGTAAAGATATTCAGGAAATTTATGAAGTACGTGAGTACCGAAAACCAAATCCACAAACGGAAATGTCTTTTTTATTCTATCCGCAATATGCCCTTGCTGAACCATACAGCCGCATACTGCAATAATCAAGTCAGGATTGCGGTTTTTTAAATGTTTAAGAGCGCCTAAATTTCCAAACACACGGTTCTCTGCATTCTCACGCACAGCACAGGTATTGTACAGAATAAAATCCGCCTCATCGGGATTATCTGTAAAGCCATAGCCCATTTTTGCCAACATACCGTTTATCTTTTCACCGTCTGAAACATTTTGTTGACAGCCGTAACTATGTGTATATGCTAACGGAATACGGTCAAAAGTATGTGTAACCGCACGAACTCGTTGTGTAAAAAAGCCTTGCTCTTTGATTTCCTCTTCGCTAACAAGCTGAGCCAAGTCAATATCACCTCATTTAAGAAAATACTTTAATATTATACCATAAAATAATATATATTTCAAGTAAATTAGAAAAGATTTTCTCTATTTTCGTCATATATACAAGTTAAACTTTATTTTGCGGCTTTTAAATTGCAGAAAAAACATAATTTTTGTGCAAAATATTCAAAATTATAAAATTTTATAAAAAGTACTTGTATATTTTATCTCAATATGTTATAATACATTCATAAGGTAACAGGCCATTGGCAGGTTGCTTATAAGGCAGCATAAATCCCTAGCAGCTGCCAAAAAGGAGGATGATTTTTATGACAGTACAGATTACAGCTAAGAAAATGCAGATTAGTCAGAGCTTTACAGACTATGCGAATGAACGTTTATCCGCTAAACTGGATAAATTCTTCGGTGACGACGCTAAGGCAAAGCTGACACTCAGCACACTCAAGAATAAAATTGTTCTTGAACTTACCGTTACATACGGCGGCGTAATGTTCCGTGCTGAACAGTCCGCAGAGGACAAGAATGACGCACTGGACGCTTGTATTGACAAAATTATCCGCCAAATCAGAAAAAATAAGACAAAACTTGCAAAACAGCTCCGCGATAACACATTCGCTGACAAGTTTGAGGACACTCCCGATGAGCAGACAGATTACACTGTAATCAAGCACAAGAAGTTTGAATTACGTCCCATGTCAATTGATGAGGCAATTCTGCAGATGAACCTGCTCGGACATAATTTCTTTATGTTCAAGAACGCTGAAACAGGCGATGTAAATGTAGTTTATAAAAGAGCTGATGAGGACTATGCAGTTCTCGAACCAAGCAGAGATTAAATAAAACAACACAGGGCGGCCTTTGGCCGCCCGTTTAACTTGTTTCAACATAGTAAAAGCTTTTTCAAATATTTACCTTTTTAAACCACCAAAGGAGTCAATATGGAAATAGAACACATAAAGATATTAAAAGACGAAATTCTATACTACGGCGGAAATCAAAGCTGGTTTAATAACAGAATAAGAAAAACCGCCTGTGGTATGATTGCCTCCTGTGATGTAGCACTCGGACTGATACATAAAAATTGTCAGCCTGTTTTCTTTGAAGAATACCGGCGTTTTATTGAAGATAATGCTAAAAAATTTTTTTATAAAAACCGTCTTAACCTTTTCGGGATTTCCATAAACAGAGTGTTGAAATACCTTAACAGCCTCAGTTTTCCGCTTACCTTCCGTTTTATCGGCAGAAGAAAGCTGAACGAACATATACTACGTTCGCAGATAGAAAAATCATTGAACGCAGGGCTGCCGATAATAGTCAGAATAGGCGAAAATTTTAACAGATTACCCTGCAAAATATATTTTCACGATATAAAAAAAGAACCTGTGTATAGCACTATGCGTTGGCACTACATAACCGCTGTCGGCATAGAAAACGATATGCTGATTTTCTATAGCTGGGGCAGAAAGGGAGAAGTAAAGCTTTCAGATTTATGCAAATATCTTGGATTTACAGGCGGAATTATTGTAGCTGAATAAAATCATTTTCCTGTGCCACAATAAAGAAAAACAGGAAAGGAAAAAACAATGGAAAAAGAAAAAAGCATTTACGAAAAATTCAGCGCCGCTGCCTCATCAAGTGATTGCACAGGACTTATTCCCGCCGGAGATGACCTTGACGTTGATACTGTAAGTAATTACAAGGATATTCTTCCCTACAATATGCCCGGCTCAATAAAAGACTATTCAAAGGCTGAATTTGAGCGTATTAAAAGACTTAATGACACACCATAACACAAAGCACACGGCTATGTCCGTGTGTTTTTTTGAAAAAAGGTGACATTTTGCGTTGTAAAATTGTATTATAAGTGAAAGGACCTTTCAAAACGGGAGTAACGGAGGTGATTGTTATTACCCCACAGGAATTCACAAGGCTGGTGGAATTATTCAGCGGCACAGTTTTCCGAACCGCATTATGCTATGTCAAAAACAAGCATGATGCAGATGATGTAATGCAAGATGTATTTCTGAAATTATATACATATAACAAAGATTTTGAAAGCGATGAGCATGTTAAAGCATGGCTTATAAGAGTTACGGCAAATCATTGCAAAAATCTGCTGAAATCACTTAGCTACAGGCTTTTTGAACCCATTGAAAAGGCAGAAAATATTCCCACCCATGAGGAAAAAGAGGAAGAACTTCTGTCAATAATAATGCAGCTCAATCAAAAATGCCGCAGCACTATGTATATGTTCTATTACGAAGAGTATTCGGTAAAGGAAATCGCTGCAATATTAGGAGAAAAGGAAACCACAATCACCACACGTCTGTCACGAGGCAGAAAACAGCTTAAAAAGTTGCTTTTGAAAGGCGGTTACAATGAATTACAATAAAATTTTCAACAAAGCATTCAGCAGCCTTACTCCCATTACAAAAAACAAAGAAATTTGCAGTAATGTTATGGAAAGGGCAAAAAAAATGAATGAGAAGAAAAAAATAACCTTTAAAAGACCATTGGCAGTTGTTATTGCGGCAGCAGCGACAATTGCAGCAGCTACCATATCTGTTGGTGCGGCAACGGGGTGGGATTTCAACGGTGCATTCGACTCTCTTTTTAAGAAAAATACAGAGTGGATGAAAACATCTCCCGATTATCAGGAAAATGATATTTACGAAGGCGGTTTTGATTTTTCAAAATACGGCAAGGAATTGGATTTACACTATACATTTGATGACTATACATTAAGTATCAAAGGTGTTATAGCCGATGAAACAACTGCTTATATTGTGTATGATGTTGTATTTGACAAGGATTATGATTACAAGGAAAAGAAAGATTATACAAACTGGGAAATGATTTCGTTAATAGAAACAACCGATAAAGCTATGCACACCAATGATGGTGACATTATTTCAGTTGACGACAACCGTTTCACTTTCTATCAGATGGCAACAGGAAGTACAGAGAATAAAACTCTTGCAGGAAATACACTTGTGGTTGATTTTTACAGACTTTCAAGGGGCATAGAAAACAGCGTTGACTGTGACGCCTTGTACTCAGAAGAACAAACTCTCGACTGTGGTCTTACAGTAGAAATTCCTGTTGATTTTCCCATTTATGAACCTCGCGCACTAACTGTCTCCGAAGAAAACAGCAAAGCAAATCTTATCGACTGGAAAAACGGCAAAGAATTTGAAGTTGAGGCAAAGCTTGAAACAATATCAATTTCTCCGCTTAGCTGTGATTTTTCATTCATGACAGTTATTCCTGCTGACGGGTTAAGCAAGGGGGACGGCTATGGTCTTGATGATTTTTATTTCACCGATACAAGCGGAAAACAAATCGAATTTCATGTTAATTCATATTCTGTTGATGTTGATTACGAAACAGGTGCAATGCGCTATCATGTTCGTTTAAACAAGCCCATTGACCCTGATAATATAGTTTCAGCAACTGTGGGCGGCACCACAATTGAATTAAAATAAGCCAAACGGACGAAGAAAATACTTCGTCCGTTTTCGTTTACAAAATAATGCAGATAAGTCCGCCGCAGCCTTCGTTGATAATTCTTTCAATTGTTTCCTGCAGCTTTTGTCTTGCGTCAGAGGGCATACGATACAGCTTGTTATGTAACCCCTCATTCACCAACTCGTGAAGAGATTTGCCGAAAATATTGCTTTCCCATATCTTGGTGGGGTTTTCTTCAAATTCTTTCAGCAGATAATGAATAAGCTCTTCACTCTGACGTTCCGAACCTACAACAGGAGAAACCTCTGTTTCAATATTTGCTGACATCATGTGAATTGAGGGCGCCTGTGCGCGAAGTCTTACACCGTATTTTCCGCCTTGCTTTACAATTTCAGGCTCCTCTAAACTAAGTTCATCAATATCAGGCATTACAATTCCATAACCTGTTGCCTGAACATCGTCAAGCGCCGCTTTTACCTTCTCATATTTTCTCTTTATTTCCGCAAGTTCTATCATGCAGGGCATAAGGTCGCCCTCGTCCTTTAATTCAAGTCCTGTTGTTTCGCCTAAAATGCGGTAGAATAACTCATTTCTTACCTCGATTTTTATGAAACCTGCGCCCTTGCCTAAATCTATTTCTTCTACCGCACAGCCTGTTACATACTCGCAATCCGCAAGTCTGCAGGTTACGTCCTTTATCTCCGTTATAGCGGTAATACTCTCTGCAGAATTTTTGAGAGAGGTGAAAATCTCCTTTTTTAACCAC
>JAZUOE010000038.1:0-7212 GCA_045604505.1 Ruminiclostridium sp.
GTCCGAAAATCTGAAGAAATTTCGTTTACTGAAAAATCTTACACAAGAGGATGTTGCTGAATATCTCGGAATTACCCCTCAGAGTGTTTCAAAATGGGAACGTGCCGAATGTTATCCCGATATTACATTTCTGCCTGCATTAGCGAATATCTTTGAAACAAGCGTTGATATGCTTTTGGGTATGGATATAATCCGTGATGAACAGTCACTGCACAATATACATAAGTCAGCTACAGAGTACCAGAGAAACGGTGACAATGCCTCTGCAGAAAATGTGTATCGTGACGCACTTAAAATATATCCGAATGATGCAGGAATGTTATTAGGACTTGCAGGAGTTCTGGCGTTATCTGATAAAACAGACGAGGCAATTACACTTATGGAGCGAGGCTTACCGCTGTGCGAAAGCGAGAAACAGAAGGCTACAACCCGTGCGGCATTATGCTTTTTGTATCTTAAAAGAGACGATAAAGATAAGGCTGAAAAGCTTGCTTTACAACTTCCTCACACAAGAGAAAGCAGAGAGGTAATTCAGCCGTTGATTTCATCTGATATTAGTGACAATGAAATTGATAAGAATGTTAGAATTATTTTGCTTGGAGAATAGCGATAAATGCCCGATTGCCATTAAATCTGACAATCGGGATAATTTATTGTTTTAATTTTTAGTCAGTGTCTGGCGTTTTTAAATAACAGCCAGCGTCTGATAAATCGTAATCGTGATAAAATATGCACCGCTGTTAAAGCAGTGCATATTTCTTTTTCAGAATGTCAGCTTTTCTCCGCTTGACTCTGCATTAAAAAACATAATATAATAAATCGGAATGTATGTTATCTTTCCGTTCTGTGTTACAGTTGTTATACACTTTTCACGGAAATAAGAACCACAACAGCAGTTTTCTGCAACTACTAACCTATTATTATTTCGATTTGAAAAAAAGAGCTTCTCGTATGAGAAACTCTTTTGTAAGCTATTTGTGTTTAAACAATTCCCATAAAGTATTCAACGGCAATAGCAACCACAACTACCAGTGCAGAAATGATAAAGCCGTGAAGCATTGGAGCAAAGCCCGATTTCTTCATATCCTTGAAGCTTGTGTTCAGACCGATTGCCGCAAGTGCAGAAACCATAAGGAACTTGCTTACATTTTTCATTCCCGAAGAAACAGCCGCAGGTATAACACCGAAGCTGTTTATAACAGTAAGTGCTAAAAATCCGAGAATAAACCAAGGGATAATTTTTGTGATGCTGAATTTTGCTTTGACTGCTTCGCCGTTTGCTCCAGCTTCCTTGCGTTTAAGATGTGCACTTATAAGAGCAAAGGTGATAACTGTGGGGATAATGGAAAGTGTGCGGGTGAGCTTTACCATTGTAGCAAAATCGCCTGCTGCTTCGGAAAAGGCATATCCTGCCGCAACAACACTTGACGTATCGTTTACGGCTGTACCTGCCCATAAACCATAAGCCATATCCGAAAGCCCCATCGCCTGTCCCATAATAGGAAACAGCACAATCATTGCCATATCAAAAAGAAATGTAGCGGACATTGCGTAGGCGATATCGCTGTCGTCTGCGTCAATAACAGGAGCGATTGCCGCGATGGCCGAACCTCCGCAAATACCCGTTCCTGCTGAAATGAGGTTAGATAATTTCCAGTTTATTTTCAGAGCCTTGCCGACAAAATGCCCGATACCGAAGCAGGTAAAAAGCGTGAACACCATCACGCACAATGACATTTTACCTACTTCAAGCACAATACTGATATTAAGACTTGCACCGAGAAGTATTATGGCAAATTTCAGTATCTTCTTCGAGGTGAATTTCAGACCATCTGAAAAGATTTTGTTCGGTTTCCAGAAGTGGTTGATTATCATACCGATGAAAAGTGCGATAACCGACGCACCGATTAAATGAATAGGCAACAAGCTTTCAATCAGCTTTGCCACCGCCGCTATTGCAAGTGCAAGGGCAAATCCCGGCACTAATTTTCCTACGCTTTTTATCTTTTCCATAACAATCTCCTTGATTTTTCCTTATATATTGATTTTACCACAGAAATATGATAAAATCAAATTATCATTTAATATCATTAGATAAGATAAACTTATCAAGGAGGAAGCTATGATTGATACAAGAATTGAAACATTTCTAACGCTGTGCAGGGTGATGAATTATCGTAAAACAGCGGAGCTTTTAAATATGACGCAGCCCGCCGTAACACAGCATATTCACTTTCTTGAGGAGCAGTACGGCTGTAAGCTGTTCAGCTACGACCGCAGAACACTGACTATGACAAAGGAGGCTGAGCTTCTGCAAAAGTATGCTGAAAATGTATTGTATCAGGAGAAAAAGCTGAAAGCCGAGCTTGAACACAGTGAGGGAGTAAGCCTTTCAATCGGTGCCACAAAAACTATCGGCGAATATGTTATCGACAAGCATATTTCCGCCTTTCTTTCAGAACCGAAAAACAGTATTTCCGTCAACGTGGAAAATACCGAAACATTGTTATCTGAATTGTCGGCAGGAAAGCTGGATTTTGCACTTATAGAGGGCTATTTCGATAAAAGCAGATATTGTTCCCGTCTTTACAGAAAAGAGCCGTTTGTGGGACTCTGCGGAAAAAATCATCCTTTTGCAAACAAAACTGTTCCGATTGATAAGATATGGAGAGAAAATCTTATTCTTCGTGAAGAGGGAAGCGGTACAAGAGATATTCTCGGACAGCTTCTTACAGAGTGTAATCATTCTATTGCTGAATTTGAAAGAGTTACAACCATCAGCAATTTCGGACTTATTACAAAGCTGCTGGAAAACAACAACTGCATTACATTTGCCTATCGTGCAGTAGGCGAAAACAACAACGCACTTGCTGAATTCCGCGTTAAGGGTTGGGATGTTTTCCGTGAATTCAACTATGTTTATCTTGATACGCCTTTTTCGGAATATGCGGTGAGCTTATTTGAAAATTACAGAAATTGAGTGTTTTCTTACATCGTTCTTTATTTCCTGCGGCATAATTAAAGCTGATTACAGGTACAATTTCTCTCAGACAAAAAAATAACCGCCCGATTGTCGTTTGTGCTGACAACCAGGCAGTAGTTATTATATCAGAAATTCATAAGCTCATTCAAATCCGCAAGCATAATGCTGCTGTCAGACTTCGCTTCGTTTATTACAGCTTCGGTGAATCCCGATTTTGAGAAAAGTATATAATAAGTGCGGTTTCTGTTCTTGCTGAATATATCAGCTTTTACTTTCAGTTCTCGGAGTACAGACAGGTCAATTTTTTCGTTTCGCCATTTGCATTCGCCGAAAATATAATCCTTCCCGTCGTTTGCAACTAAGTCGATTTCCTCCTGACCGTGAGTAACGAGGTTAGTTCCCCACCATCTTCCGACAGAGGTAAAAAGTATCGGCAATTCGCCCTTTGCATTCTTAATGCTAAGATAGTCCGTGCAGACTTTTTCAAAAACAAGCCCCATATAGTTGCTATAATCAGGTTCAATTCTCTTTGTCCATACAGCCTGTTGTGCGCCTGTTTCGATAAGTGTTCTGTTTGCAAAAACATAGCGATACCAGAAGCGGAACATAAAATCAGAAATGCCGTAAATTGTTTTTCGGGAGGATTCCTTTTCTCCGAAAGGTGTTTCCTTGTGCAGTATTCCAAGCTCGCATAAAGTCTTGATATATTTTAAGCACTTCGCAGAGTCCTCACCGATTTTTGTGGAAATCTCATTTGCCTTTGTATATCCGCTTGCAATAGCTTCAATGATTGCACTGTAAACACCCGGCTCCTGCACCTCCTGACGAAGAAGAAGTAAGGTTTCCTCATAGAGATACGAGGTTACTTTAAGATACGCTCTCTTTATATTTTCTTCAAAGCTTACACCCCCATTTATCTGCTGTAAATACAGAGGAGTGCCGCCGAATGCACCATACAGTTCAAGCTTTTCCGTATCAGAAAATCCATCAAGGAACTTTGAACTTGTCTGATAATTAAACGGTTTCATATGAAGCTGTGCAGTTCTTCTTCCAAAAAGAGGACTCTTTGAGCCGAGAACTTCCTTTTCCATAAAACCCATATAGCTTCCGCAGAGTATCATAAAAAGATTTCCGCTCGTCAGCTTGTGGTCGATAAGGTGCTGAAGTTCTGAAAGCAGAGGCTTGTTTTTCTTCACAAGGTAGGGAAACTCGTCGATAACAAGCACCAATTTTTTATTCTTTTGACGCTCATTGATATATGACAATGCGTTAGTCCAAGATGAAAACGGTTCTAAATTGTTTTCGCCGTAGAAGTTAAAAACAAGTGATGAGAATTTTTCAAGATTGAGCTTATTGTTGCTCTGTTCAGCAGAATAGAAAATTGTATCCTTATCCTTGCAAAACTCGTTGAGCAGAGTTGTCTTTCCGACACGTCTGCGTCCATACAGAACAAAAAGCTGAAACTTATCCTGTGAATAAAGCTCATTCAAATCCGCAAGCTCTTTTTCTCTTCCGATAAAGACTTCACGCATAATATCATCTCCTTGAATTGAAACGAAAGTAATTTACTCTAAAGTTAATTATATATTATCCACCCTGTTTTGTCAATAGGGAAATAAGTCGGATTCGGAGATGTTAATGCTTTATATGTGGAAATAGGGCAGTGAAGGTAACAATAAGCGTAAAGAAAAAGCGGTTCTCAACTTTTATAAGAAACAGCTAACCCCGCAGTTAAAAAACGGCGGGGTTAAAAACTTCCATATGGTGTACACGCTAATCTATTATTGTTCATTTATTTGATAGTTCTCTTTATTATAGCGATTGGGAATTAAAATAATAGTAAAAAACAATACCAAACCCCGTTTTGCATTCTGTGTGAGAAACAGCTTGCAAAGCGGGTTGTTTTTGGAGTGTGAATGATTATTTGACTGTTCGTGCTTGATTTTGAAATAATAAATGTACTTATAACTATGCGAAATTTTTTGACAAAAAACAATGTTTTGGAACAGAAAAATGCGTATAGATGCAAAAATCTTTTGCAGAGTGTTGACTTTACTTGTTTTATTTGCTATAATTGTCTTAAAAAGGAAAAGTGCATATAGATGCAAAAATCTTTCGTAGAGGTAAATAATATGCAAATTAAAAGAGATTTCTATCTGCAGAAACTTATTGACAGAAAGCACAATCAGATGATAAAGGTGATTACAGGCATTCGCAGATGCGGGAAATCATATCTGCTTAACACGCTGTTTTATCAGCATCTGTTGTCAGAAGGTATATCGGAAGATCATATTATTCGTTTTGCCTTCGATTCGGCAGATGATTTGCTGCAAATCGGAGAAAGTCTTATCGAGATTGAAAAGAAAAACAGAAAAGTCGATCCCGAAAAATTTATGACATATATACGTACAAAAGTAGTGGATAAGGATATGTATTACCTCCTGCTTGATGAGGTTCAGCTGCTTGGCTGCTTTGAAAGCGTGCTGAATGGCTATCTTCGTAAGGATAATATGGATGTGTTTGTAACAGGAAGTAATGCAAAGTTCCTTTCGAGTGATATCATCACTGAATTTGAAGGACGCGGCGATGAGGTGCATATGTTTCCGCTTAGCTTTGCAGAATTTATGTCCGCTTACAGCGGAGATAAATACGAAGGCTTTTCCGAATACATGCTCTATGGCGGAATTCCCTTGGTAGTGCTTCGCCAAAAGCCTGAAGATAAGGCCGCATTGCTGAAGAATTTGTTTTCTGAAATATATGTGAGAGATATTGCTAAACGAAATAAAGTTAAGAATATAAGCGAGCTTGAAGATTTGCTGAATGTACTGTCATCTTCTATTGGTTCTCTTACCAATCCGGAAAAACTGAAAAACACATTCAGATCTGTAAAGAAATCAAAAATTACATCCAATACTATAAAAAAATACCTGTCACATTTTGAGGATTCATTCCTGGTGGAAGCTGCTGACAGATACGATATTAAGGGCAGGTCATATATTGAAACTCCAAAAAAGTATTATTTTTCTGACCTTGGTCTGCGGAATGCACGAATTAATTTTCGTCAGTTTGAGCAAACTCACGCTATGGAAAATGCAATTTATAACGAACTGCGAATGCGTGGATACAGCGTAGATGTCGGAGTGA
This sequence comes from Ruminiclostridium sp., assembly GCA_045604505.1. Lineage (GTDB taxonomy): Bacteria > Bacillota > Clostridia > Oscillospirales > Ruminococcaceae > Ruminiclostridium_E. Next base: position 6,128 of record JAZUOE010000038.1, read on the forward strand.
TTACGGTCTCAGAAAAGGATGGCAACGGTAAATCTGTCCGCAAACAACTGGAGGTTGATTTTGTCTGCAACTTAGGCTCAAAGCGATACTACATTCAATCCGCATATTCTCTTCCCGATGAAGAAAAGCGTCAGCAAGAGATACGGCCATTCAGAAAAATTGATGACTCCTTTAAAAAAATAGTTATCACTAAGGATATAGTGCCTGCTTTCTACGATGAAAACGGTGTTCTGACAATAAATGTTTACGATTTTCTTCTTAACCCTTCAAGCATAGAGATGTAATGTTTCCGGATTCGGGCACACTTACTCCTGTGCTGAAAAATCATGAGGCAAAGGGTTTTATCAGATTTTAATCAAGTGCCTGTAAATTTACAGGTGTTGTTTTTACTGCGTTATGTGATATAATAATTAAAAATAATTTGCAGTCAGTGGAGGTAAATACATGAATAATATTTATTCAAGAGTAAGTATCAGAAAATATCAGGATAGACCTGTCGAAAAGGAAAAGACACTTGCAATTTTAAGAGCGGCAATGCAGGCACCCTCTGCCGCAAACCAGCAGCCCTGGGAATTTTATGTTGTAACAAACAAGGATAAGCTCGTTGCTCTTTCTGATGTTCACCCTTATGCAGGTATGACGAAAAGCGCTCCTGCCGCAATAGTTGCAGTTTACAAAAAAGACTGTATGCTCCCCGAATACGCACAGATTGACCTTTCGATAGCAATGGAAAATCTCTGGATCGAAACTGATGCACAGGGACTAGGCGGAGTGTGGCTGGGAATTGCTCCGCAGGAAGAAAGAATGAAAGCGGTTGAAGAGATTTTAGATATTCCGGATACACTCAGAGCCTTTGCGATTTTCCCATACGGCTATCCTGCCGAAGAAAGACAGCAGCAGGACAGATTTGACGAGAGTCGTATTCACTTTGTAGAGTGATTCGTAACAACAGTAAACAGCCACCGTTTTTAACGGCGGCTGTTTCGTATCACATTATATTCTTTTTATCAATATACTTTTCTGATTTTCACATCCCGAACTCAACCTCGTATGTAACAATAACCTCATGACCCTCAACGTTGCGG
>JAZUOE010000039.1:0-3302 GCA_045604505.1 Ruminiclostridium sp.
AATGTTATTGATATGGTTGCTAAATACTGTGGTGATGAAGATGAATAGTCGTGTTGAATTACCATTAATAGAGCCTTTGTATAGTACCTACCATAATCAAGGAGCGGCAACGGCAGTTATAGGTAATAATCAGTCTGTACGGAATTGGTATCTTAATCAGGTTATGAATCTTACCTGTAGCAAAAAATTCTTAAATGGTTTTACAACACCTGAAATAACTATTGCAGATTCATCTTGGTCTGTTAACCCGTATTTAGACAGACGTTGGCTATCTTCAGAGTTTACAAACGGTTACATTAACCCAATCATACGCCAAATGCTCGATAAGGGATTTTACGTTGCTTTCAGCGGTGTAGATGATTTTTATTTAAAAGGAAAAAGCTGGTATAAAGAATGTCATTACAGCCACGATGGTTTGATTTGCGGATATGATCAGAACGATAAAATCTATTGTATTTACGCTTATGACAGCAATTGGGTTTATCAAAAGTTTTGGGTACCGCAAAAAGATTTTAATGCGGGACGAATTGCGATGCGCAAGAAAGGCACTTTTAGCAGTTTCTGTGGATTAAAGGTCAAGGGCGATCAAATAGAATTTTCTCCTAAAATTGCTTGTCAAAAGATTAAAGAATACCTTGATTCAGATGTTGAAAAACATCCGTTTGATAAAGAAGGTAATGCTTATGGTTTGGTAGTTCATGAGTATATTGCAGAATATATAATGAAGCTTCATAACGGAGATATCCCTTATGAACGAATGGATAGGCGAGTGTTCCGATTAATTTGGGAACACAAAAAGGCAATGCTTGAGAGAATAGTATACATCGAGCAGTGCTTGAATCTGACGGATGAGATTAGTGAGAAATACAAGCATATAGTTTCCGAGGCAGACACAATGCGCATGTTGTATGCTTCGCACCATATGAAACGTCGTGATTCTGTTTTGCCGACTATTAAAAAGAAACTTTTAAATTTGGTTGACAAAGAAAAAGAATTATTAACTTCGCTTGTTGATATAGCAGGAAAGGAGCTTGAAAATGAAACTGTGGAAGTATCTCAAAAATAAAATGCAAATGAATATGCAACAGAAAATCTGTGAAAACGATGTTTCAATGACGTTTGAAAAGATGATTGTTTTTACAGAAGAATTTTCAAAAAAGTTGAAGGGTATTAAGTGTTGTGCGATTTTGTGCCAATCTGAAATGGCTGCAAGTATGGCATTGCTTAGCTGTTTTGCGGCAGGTGTGACAGCGTTACCGTTATCGCAAAGGTACGGTGAGCTGCATTGTAATAAAATCTTAGATGCCATCGGCCCGGACGCTGTAATTACCGATCAGGATGGAGATTTTCAGATTATTTATATTAAGGATTCTGCTTATAAGGAACCAAGTATTCATCCTGCATTGATTATGTGTACATCCGGAACAACAGGAGTGCCAAAGGGTGCAATGCTGACGGAAACTAATGTAATGACAAATGTATCTGATATTGCTCTTTATTTTGGTATGAAAAAGTCAGACACGATATTGATTTCAAGACCCTTGTATCACTGTGCGGTCCTTACAGGAGAGTTTTTAACCGCTCTTGTAAAAGGAGTAAAAATTCGTTTTTATTCTGGCACGTTTAATCCGGCTGTTGTTCTCAAGATGTTGAAAACATACGGAATAACCACATTTTGCGGAACGCCTACATTGCTTTCTATGATGGCGCGATTTAAAAGGGAAACAGATGAAGAATTCTTGCAGCACATTTGTATCAGCGGTGAGTGTATGAGTATGGAAACAGGGTTACATATATCCGAAGCGTTTCCAAACGCAGATGTATATCATATCTATGGTCTTACAGAAGCTTGTCCTAGAGTTTCATATCTACCACCAAATAAATTCAAAGAACATGCTGATTGTGTGGGTGTACCGTTGCGTTCGGTTTCTTTAAAGATTCTTTCCCCCGATGGTTTTTCGGTTAATGCGAATGAAATCGGCACACTGTGGGTAAAGGGCGATAATGTTATGGCAGGTTATTACAACAATCCCGAAAAGACTTCGGAAGTGTTAAAGGACGGTTGGTTGTGTACCGGTGATTTGGCTCTGTTTACTGAGGAAGGCTTGTTAAAGATTAAAGGACGCGGCGATGATTTGATTATAAAAGCGGGAATGAACATTTATCCGCAGGAGATTGAAAGTGCGCTGAAACTTGACTACCGTGTAAAGGATGTTTATGTTCGCGGTTATACCGATGATAAACTTGGTGTTCAGATTGAACTTAATATCACGGGCAATTTCTCTGATATTTCTGAAGTGAAGGACGTTTGCCGCTGCAATCTTTCGGCATATCAAACGCCCGCACGAATCAATTTATTAGATGAGATACCCAAGAATGGTTCCGGAAAAATCATCAGGAGGTGAAATTGTGCTGGAATATGAAAAGAAAATTATGCTTACCGCAGATGAATACCTTTCTATTCTCATGATGATGTGTAAGTATGTGCCGATGCAGACACAAACGAATTATTATTTTGATAATGATCATTTATCAATGAATGAAAAAGGTATTACTTGCCGTATTCGTGCAAAGGATGGTAAGTATAAAGCGACGATAAAAAACCATAATGCAGAACATCCTGATTGTAGCATTGAAGAGGATTTGGTTGAGAAAACCGAATTTGTTCCGCAGATTTTTAATGTGTTCGGTCTTCATCACCAAGGAGAACTTGTAACGGATCGTATTGTAGTGCACAAGGATTCCACCTGTGAAATGGTGCTTGACCGCAATGTGTATCTTGGTCATACGGATTTTGAACTTGAAGTTGAATACAGCAAGGAAAGTGAGTACAGAGCACAAAGGCTTATTGAAAATATTGGTGAATGTTTAATTGCTACCGAAAAGTTAACGGGAATCGATGAGTTTGTAGCTCGTGTTGGTCAGGGTAAATCTAAATCTCAACGTTTTTTTGAGCGTTTGAAAAATTATAAATAATATTTTAAACCCTGACACTAGATGTCAGGGTTGATTTATATAATGAGGTTGCAGCTGTAAGAAATCGGGACGCTGATTTCAAAAAAATTATATTTTATAAACGAAAAGAGTCCTACAAATATGGACGAAATTAAAATTGGTGCAGAACAAGAATTATATCTTGCACCAGAAACAGAAAAAATTGAAAATGCAGATGAGATTGCTAAAATTTCTTTAGACGTGGAGAAGTATCCTTTTATCATTGGGTATGATGCTAACGAAAAAGAGAATATCATAACCGAACTTGAAAAATTAGGCTGTGATGAAATAAAGCAATTGGATTTTGC
>JAZUOE010000040.1:0-3206 GCA_045604505.1 Ruminiclostridium sp.
AATTTTTTCGTGAGTTATTGGCTGCTTAGATTTTTTTGTTTCGATTGTCATTGTTATTTCCTCCGCTTTAATTAATTATCTTTAATCATTTTAATTAAACATTCTATATGACTTGTACGACTAAATAAATCTACTGCCTGAACACTAATACATTTGTATCCGTGCTTTTCAAGATGTGAGCAATCACGTGCTGCGGTTGTTGCATTGCACGAAATCATAACGATAGTATCCGGATTGAATTTAACTATATTGTTTAGAGTTTTTTCATCACAACCTTTTCTTGCAGGGTCAACGATAACAACATCAGCTTTTACGTTGTCACGAACAAGAATATCAGTTGCTTTTCCTGCGTCGTCACATATAAAGCTGATATTATCAGCGTTATTTAGTGACGCATTTTCGATTGCGTTTTTTACTGCGCTTTCCACTATCTCTACGCCGATAACTTTTTTTGCTTTATCCGCCATAGTTAAACCGATAGTTCCTGCACCGCAGTATAAGTCAATTATTGTTTTTCCTTCAGGTTCAGCAAGTTCAGCGGGTTTTTTATATAATATTTCAGCCATAGGTGTATTTACCTGATAGAAGGACAAGGGAGAAATCGAAAAAGCTTTTTCACACATGGTATCTCTTATGAAAGAGTTTCCATAAAGTAATTTTTCTTCATTTCCGTAAATTACGTTTGTTTTATCTTTATTGATATTAGCAACAATTCCTTTGATTTCCGGAAATTCTTTTGAAAGAGCAGCCGCTAAAGGCTTTAATTGAGGGACAAATCTGCGCACAACAATTGTAACACAAATTTCGTTTGAATAATGTCCTTTTCTAATACATATATGACGTAAAACACCACTATGTTCAATTTCATTGTAAATTGAAATTTTGTAGTCTTTAGCAAAATCAATTATAAACTGTTTGATTTTATTAAAAACAGGCTGCTCTAATTTGCAGTTATCACATGGAATAATACGGTGACTCCTTCCTGCAAAAAAACCGCATACTATATCGCCGTTTTCATTTTTTCTTACAGGGTACTGAGCCTTGTTGCGGTATTTATCGGGAGATTGATTTGCAATAATCGGCAAAAATTCAGTGCTTATACCGCCTATACGTGTGAAGGCATCACGTACAAACATTTCCTTTGCCTTTAATTCAGCGTCGTAGGATATATGTCTGAAATCGCAGCCGCCGCATTTACCGAAAGCTTCGCAATCGGGAACAATTCTATCCTCAGACGGAGTGACAATCTCTTCAATTTTACCATAACAATGTGTACGGTTGACTTTTAAAATTCGTACTTTTAATTTATCGCCAACAGCAGAAAACGGCACGAAAATAACAATGCCGTCTGCTTTTCCAACCCCGCAACCTTCGTTTGTAAGACCGGTAATTTCGAGGTTTATAATTTTATTTTTAGTAAACATTTTATGAGTTTTTCTCCAATGCCTTACTCTTGAGATAAGCGTTTATAAATCCATCAATGTCGCCGTCCATAACTGCCTGAATATTACCCATTTCATAGCCTGTTCTATGGTCCTTAGCAAGAGTATAGGGCATAAATACGTATGAACGGATTTGTGCGCCCCATGCAATCTGTAACTGTTCACCCTTGATATCAGTAATTTTGTCAAGGTGTTCACGTTCTTTGATTTCAACCAACTTGGAAATAAGCATTCTCATAGCATATTCACGGTTTTGGAGCTGACTTCTCTGCGTCTGACAAGCACAAACAATTCCTGTCGGCTTATGGATAAGACGAACAGCGGAGCTTGTTTTATTTACCTTCTGACCACCTGCACCACTGGAACGGTACACTTCCATTTCAATATCTTCAGGACGAATATCAACAGAAGTATCTTCATCTATTTCGGGCATTACTTCTAAACTTGCAAAGCTTGTATGACGTCTGCCTGATGCGTCGAAAGGTGAAACACGTACAAGTCTGTGAACACCATTTTCAGACTTAAGGAAACCGTAGGCATTCATACCTTCGACAAGAATAGAGGCACTTTTAATACCTGCCTCATCGCCGTCAAGATAATCAAGGATAGAAACCTTGAAATTATGACGTTCAGCCCAACGGTTGTACATTCTATAAAGCATTTCAACCCAGTCCTGAGCCTCTGTTCCACCTGCACCTGCATGGAATGTGAGAATTGCATTTTTACTGTCATATTCGCCTGATAAGAGAGTAACAAGCTTTTGTTCCTCAAGAAGAGATTTTGTTTTTTCTGCTAATTCCATTATTTCCTCAAGCATACTTTCGTCTTCTTCTTCATTTGCGAGTTCTGCCATTGTAATAACGTCGTCAAAATTTTCAGCTAATTTTTCGTACTGACCGATTTTTGCTTTTAATCCGCCCATTTTCTGTAAAACCTTCTGAGAATTTTCACTGTCATTCCAAAAGTCAGGCTTTGAAGATTCTTCCTCAAGCTTATTAACCTCTGAACGGAGATTTTCGAGGTCAAGAGCGGCAGCTAATTCCTTAAGCTGTGGTTTAAGTCCTTCAAATTCAAGTATGAGTTCTTCGTACTGGAGCATATAAATCAATTATCCTTTCTTTTTTTCTGTAACTTTATTATAATTAAATATATTATACTACAAAATAGTATATTTGTAAAGATTTATCTTAATTATTTTTATAATTTAGGAAAGGGAGATTGTAATTGACAGGTTGAAGTTATGATGTTATAATTTATTTGTAAAAATGTTGCAAATAACCTACTTCCTGCATAAAATAATGCAGGAGGTGTTTATATGTTGGTTGAAATTGATTATAATCGAATTGCAGCAGTTAATTATGCGTTAAAATGGGCTTATGCACGTAACCCTAGATTTTATGATTTTCAGGAACTCGGTGGCGATTGCACAAATTTTGTATCACAGTGCCTTTATGCCGGTTGCGAGGTAATGAATTTTTCGGGATTTGAAAACGGGTGGTATTACATTAGCGGTAATGACCGTTCTGCGTCATGGACTGGTGTGAAATACCTAAGACGCTTTCTTCTTACAAATGAGGGAACAGGAGTTTATGGTGAAGAGGCACCTATAGAAAGAATGGAGCCGGGCGATGTAATTCAACTAAGAAATAATGCCGGAATTTTATATCATAGTCTTTTTGTATCTTTTGTTAAGGAACCGGTTACTCCTGAAAATATTTTTATTTGTGCCCATTCCATAGATGCAAGGGATAAGCGTCTTTCTAC
>JAZUOE010000041.1:0-6577 GCA_045604505.1 Ruminiclostridium sp.
AACAAAATTATTGAATTACATTCGAAATTCAAATAATGGAACATTCCTTAAGCATGTGAAATCATTTGTGCTTGGCGGTGAAGTATTTAGCAATGAACTTTATTTAAGTTTGAAATCATACAATAACGATTGCGATATTTATAATATTTATGGTCCTACAGAAACAACAATTTGTGCTACTGTTGATGATGTTGAAAATATCGACATCACCATCGGAAAACCCATTGCCAACACCCAAATCTACATTCTCGACCAGAATAAAAAGCCGCTCCCAATCGGCGTTGCAGGCGAATTATGCATTTCAGGCGATGGCGTAGGTAAGGGTTATCTTAACCGTCCTGAACTTACGGCAGAAAAGTTTATACCTAATCCCTTTATTGAGGGTAAAACCATGTATTGCACAGGCGACCTTGCACGTTGGAGAAATGATGGCGAAATCGAATATCTCGGCAGAATAGACACTCAGGTTAAAATCCGCGGACTTCGTATTGAGCTTGGTGAAATCGAAAGTGTAATGAGTAGTTTTGATGACATTCACATGACTGCCGTTACTGACAAGCGAGATGAAAACAACCGTCAGTATCTTGTTGGCTACTATACTGCTGATACGGATATCGACGAAAAGGCTCTGCGTCAGCATTTAGCGTCAAAGCTGCCGAAATATATGGTGCCGAACTATTTCGTACACCTTAATGAAATGCCTATGACCGCAAGCGGAAAAACAGACAGAAAAAATCTGCCTCTGCCTGATTTCACAGTATTACAGGAAGAGTATGTTGCTCCTGAAACAGAACTTGAAAAGCAGCTCTGCAGCGTTCTGTGTGAGCTTTTCGCAATGGAACAGATAGGTGTAACAGATGATTTCTTTGACATTGGCGGCGATAGCTTAAAAGCAATTGAATATGTTGCAAAAGCTCATACCGCAGGTGTTGAATTTGCATTACAGAATGTGTTTGATTATCCGACGGTGCGTGAACTGTGCAGCTTCCTCGAAAACGGTGCAGAAAAGGTTGTCAGATATACTGCTGAAGATTTTGAAAAGTATGAGGAGATACTCAGAAAAAATGTAATTGATGAAAGCTTCGTCCCTGAAAGGAAATCACTCGGAAATGTACTGCTTACTGGTGCAACAGGCTTTCTCGGTGCACACATTCTCGACTATTTTATGCAGAATGAAACAGGAAAGATTTATTGCCTTGTCAGAAGCAATTCTCAGGACGACCGTCGTGGCAGATGGCCTCAGCTTCTCAATTATTACTTTGGTGATAAATATGACAGCGAAATCGGAAACAGAATCATTCCTGTTGTTGGGGATATTACAAACGTTGATTTGTCAGCGGATATTCCTGATGATGTACAAACAGTTATTCATACTGCCGCAACCGTAAAGCATTATGGCTCCTATGAATATTTCCGTAATGTCAATGTTGAAGGAACACGGAATGTTGTAAATTATGCAAAACGTGTTAATGCAAAGCTGATACATATTTCAACGCTCAGCGTCAGCGGAAACAGCCTTGCTGACGAATTCAGTGTGTATCATTCCGAAGAAGAAAAGAATTTCTACGAATATTCACTTTTCATCGGACAGCCTCTTGAAAATGTTTATGTACGAAGTAAGTTTGAAGCGGAGCTTGAGATTCTTAATGCAATGCTTGACGGACTTGACGCTAAAATCGTTCGTGTTGGTAACCTTACAAACCGACTTTCAGACAGCAAGTTCCAGCTGAACTATGATTCCAATGCATTCCTTACAAGATTCAAGGCAGCGGTTGAACTGGGAATGTTCCCTGATTATCTCTTGCCGCTGTATGCGGAATTTTCTCCTATCGACCAGACCGCAGAGGGTGTTGTTAAGATAGCTCAGTATGCAGACAAGCAGTGCGTATTCCATCTGAACAGCAACCGCCCTATCTATTTTGACAGACTGCTTGAAGTGTTTAAGCAGCTTGATATTAAAATGGAGCTTGTCAGCGGTGAAATGTTCAACAACGTTTTACAGAAGATTGCTAAGGATTCAAAGACAGAATACATCTACGAAGCATTCCAGAATGATATGGACGAAAACGGTCAGCTTGTTTATGACAGCAATATCAGACTGAAAAATGACTTTACGGATTGGTTTATGAGAAAACTTGGATTTGAATGGGCAAAGATTGATTTTGAGTATATCAGGGATTATGTTGAGTATTTCCGTGGTATTGGATATTTGGAGGTGTAATATGAAACGAAAAATGATTATGCTTGCATTTCTGAAATTCTTTTTTATTGTTTTTATTATTGTTATTGCAGGTTTGATTTTTCTTTTTATTTTCAAAGCAAAAGAAATATGTGCTGAGGATGAAAAGTCGACAAAAATCGAATGGGAAGAAACCGAAATAAACAGAGAAATAAATAGTATAAATGATAATAATTTTGAAGTATATTTATCTGTTTCAGGTCCCTATGAGGTATGCGGTTGCGGTGACTATAGTCATTGTACAAGCTGTTTGCAAAAATCATCAGTCACTGTTGGTGATACAATAGTGTACAGATTGCATTACTCTGGTGATGTTAAGCATATTAATTTAAGCAGTAATTGTTTTTCATTAAGGAATATTTCCGGGAAGGCACGCATAATTCAGAATAAAAATAATCTAACTGATATTTATTTGATTATTTCAGATATAGATACCGGATATGATAATGAAACCATGAGTATACGTGTTACGGGAGGAACAGCAGTTTCTTCGGATGGAAGGCTTGCTAATAATGTTGAAACAAGCGAAATTCGCATTTTTCAAAGTGATTTTTACAGAATATTGCTTTGGCTTTTTCCTGACGGTAATGCCTTATTAACAATTATTATTTCAATTTTTGGTATATTATTAGGAGATAATCTGGCTGAAAAAATTAAAGCTGATAATGAAAAATAAATCCATATATTTCTTCAATGATTTTGACTCAGTAACTGATGAAATGCTTGCTTTATTTTGCAACGTGCTTCCACTCGAACGACAAGAGCGAATAAGGCGTTACAGAAGACCGATTGACAAAAAGCTATCAGCTATGTCGTATATTATTTTGCTTTATGCTTTAGCAAAGGATTATGGTATAATTAATCCTGAAATTTCAATCGGTCATCATGGCAAGCCCTATCTTGCTGACTATCCTAATATTTATTTTAACATAAGTCATTGTATCAAAGGGTGTGTATGCGTTGTTTTGGATACTCGTATTGGAGTTGATATTCAGGAAGTTCGCCCTTACTCAGCTGATGTTGCTGAAAGAGTGTGCAGTATCGATGAACTTGAACGTATAGAGAAAGCTAATGATAAAGCTCTTGAATTCACAAGAATATGGGCTATGAAAGAGAGTTATGTTAAAATGACAGGAGAGGGGATATCAGATAATCTGAAATCAATCAACGTATCAGATTATAAAGATAATATTATCATTTACGAAAAAGAGGATATTGTTATATCTGTTTGTTATAAAGTTTAATATACTATATTAGCCTTCCATATATTATGCTGCTATATTTTTATATTTATTACAAAACTTTGACTATGCAAAATTTAATGGTTCAAGTCCAATGTGACATCCTCACACAGACTTGAACCATTCTTGCATATATAGACCGGACGAAAATCCATTATGCGCCCACCGTATCACCTGCTTGAAATCCATTTCACGCAGGAATTTTCTATCCCATAAACGGTACTTTGTACCCGCCCAATGTGCCCGCCTTGAAAACCACCCACGCGGATGATAAAATGAAATAAAAAGGAAAGGTGGTCAAGCTATGACAAATGAAAAACAGGCAGAATGGGCGGAAAAAGTAAAAGAATTTCACGAAAGTGGTCAGAGTCAGCGGGAGTGGTGCCGATTGAACGGCGAAAAGCGAGGAACGCTCCGATATTGGTTAGAACGGCTGGATGAACTGTCTGATGGTAAGATAATTGAACACCGAAAGAAAAAGTATGTCTGCAAAAGCTGTGAAACAATCAGAACAGCCAAGGCACCACTTCCTCTTTTCGACCACAGCCTTGTGTCGCCCTCCTTGCTTTCGTACATAATCAACGAGAAATTCTGCAAGGGCGTCCCCCTCTATCGTCTTGAACAAGATTTACACAGAATGAGAATAAATATTTTAAGACAAAGTATGTGCAGTTGGATAATAGCGGGAACGGAGCTTTTAAAACCGATTTATGATATCCTGCATAAAAGGCTTGTGGAAGAAGAAATACTCCATGCTGACGAAACGCCGTTTCAGGTAAACAAGGTTAAGGACAGAACGAAGCCTGTGCATGGATATATGTGGGTTTACCGAACGGGGAAATATGCAGAGGTACCTATTATTATGTATGATTACAGAAACGGAAGGGCGGGAGATTATCCTGTTCAGTTTCTGAAAGGCTTTTCGGGATATCTGCATTGCGACGGGCTTCGGCAGTACAGCTATATTCCGCATGTCACACGTGCGGGCTGCTGGGCACATCTGAGAAGATACTTTCTGAATGCTGTTAATGTTCAGCATAACAAGAATGACCTTACAACTCTTGCGAGGAAGGGTTTTCTCAGAATACAGAAAATATTCGGAACTGAGGGCATCAATCCCGAAAATTCACAGAAAAATTATTCATATTCCCTTAAAGAAATCGCATACATAAGGAAAACAAAATCAAGCAGCCTTGCGTCTGTATTTTTTGAATGGTGCGAGAAAAACCAAGGGATAGCTGCGCCCGGAAGTCTTACAGGTAAGGCAATCAGCTATGCACTTGGACAAAAAGAATATCTGATGAATGTTTTTGTTGACCCAAGACTTGAGCTTACCAACAACGCCGCGGAAAGAGGAGTAAGACCGATTGTTGTAGGGAGAAAAAACTGGCTTTTCGCCCATTCGGAAAGAGGTGCAGAAGCCGCTGCAACAATTTATTCAATCGTTGAAACCGCAAAAGCTGCAAATATTAAGATTTTTGATTATTTTTGTTACATTTTCGACGCTTTGAGAAGTTGCTCATTCGAAAAACTTGAGGAGCTTTTGCCTTGGGCGGCCGGTTCAAAGCTTTCCATGTCAGTGGGCGGGGGGGATTTGACGGTATCGGTACTTTGAGCAGTTTTCAGACAAAAGAAAAAAGCCTTTAAACCGTATGGTTAAAGGCTTTTCGCTGGCTCCTGTTGCTGGACTTGAACCAGTGGCATCATGATTAACAGTCATGCGCTCTGGAAGATAGTACGGGATGCACATAAAACAATATATCGGTAGGCACAGCGTCAACTGCGCTCATGGATTCCTTATTCAGTAATATACGTTTTATAGATTTCGTTCAAAGTTACTATGATTTCATAGCCCTTTTTAATTTCAATTCTGTCAAAAATCTCCGCAATAATCATCTTCTTACGTTCAATACTTGCCATCGAATATTCTTCCGCCCAAGTGGTGAGCTTGGCATATCCGTTTTTAGCAGATTCTTTTTCGACGCTGAGATTTTCAAGTCGTTTTGTGCAGCCTTTAAGCTCTTCTTCGTTACTCATCCTTTTGGCTTTTACCGCCTCAAGACCTGCATTAAGCTGGTCTGTTGTGAACTTGCTCTCGCCGATTAGTGCATTACCGATTTCAAGAATAAGGCTTTTTTCTTTTTCACTACTCTTGCTTATTTCCGCCATTAATCTCTTTTCGGTCTGCTTTAATTCAAAGATTCTCGCTTCATAGGTTTTAGCAATCGCAACAGATTCGGGTGTATCAGCAATATTATTAAGAATATTTGTTACCATATTTTCAATGGCTGTATCCACTATTTCAATCTTATAACCCGCTTGTCCGTCACAGTCACAACGACGATTGGCTCTGTTACCGCACACATAATTCTTATTGACATATCTCTGCTTAACACCTTCTTTGGTTTCATAAAAGCAACTTGAAGACGATGCTGTAATCCTGCCGCCACAATGTCCACAAAAAACATTCCCTGAAAGCAGTGTCGGACCTTTGGTGTTCAGGCTTATTGTTCTCTTTTCAGCGTTCTTGGCACTTCTCTGTTCGAGTATTTCTTGGACTTTATAAAACGTCTCGTCATCAATTATTCGAAGATGTTCTTGATAAGGTCCTTTAATGTCCTTAGTATCAAGATGTCCTATGTAGATACGATTTTTCAGAATCCGCATGATATTAGTGGGCTGAAACTTGGCACCGTTGTGCGTCTTTATGCCTTTGTTATTAAAGTACTCCGCAAGCTGATGTGTACCCTTTCCTTCTTCGGCTGTCATTCTGAAAAGTTCACGAACATACTCGGCTTCCTCTTCCTTTATACACAGAACATTTATCAATCTGCCTTTGCGATTTGTTTCGCCGGTAGAAACAAGCTGATAACCAAACATAGGTGGTCCGCCGCGATAACCACCGTTCTGCACAAGGATTTCTAATGCTGCTTTTACACGCACAGATATATTACGGCTTTCCTGCTTTGCACTCAGTCCTCTGAATGTAAGCATAAACTCGTCTTCAAAGCTATCGGCTGTAATCTCACCTTCGACAACGGTAAAAACCCGTATCCCTTTTTCAAGAAGACCGGTTATGAAGTTGGTGGTTTCGTTT
>JAZUOE010000042.1:0-9358 GCA_045604505.1 Ruminiclostridium sp.
CCGTTTTAGGCAAACAAAAATCACCGCTTTCGCGGTGATTTTTTATAATTCGTTTCTATTTTCAAGCGCTCTTTGTAATGTAACATCATCTGCATATTCCAGTGCAGAGCCAACAGGCAGACCGTAAGCAAGACGTGTTACCTTAATGCCCATAGGCTTAATCATGCGGCTTATGTAGGTTGCGGTGGCCTCTCCCTCAACAGTGGGGTTTGTAGCCATAATAACCTCGTCCACATCGCCTGAAAGCCTGGCCATAAGCTCAGTTATGCGAATATCCTGAGGGCCTATGTTATCCATAGGGGAAAGAAGTCCGTGAAGTACATGATATACCCCTGAAAATCCTCCTGCCCTTTCCAGTGCAGAAACGTCCTTAGGCGCCTCAACAACACAGATAACCTTGTGGTTACGTCTGTCGTTATCACAAATAGCACACTGCTCCCTTTCGGTAAAATTTTGACATTTGGAGCAGCAACGCACACTTTGTCTTGCCTTTAAAATTTCAGAGGTGAAGGTTTCAACGTCCTCTAAAGGCTGATTAAGCATATAATAGGCAAGTCTTTGCGCTGTTTTCATGCCGATTCCGGGCAGCTTTGCAAACTGCTCTGCTGCAGAAACCAGCGGTAAGGAGTTATATTCAGCCATATTTTAGAAAAGTCCTGGAAAACTTACGCCGCCTGTAACCTTTTCCATTTCCTTTGCACTTTCATCATCAATCTTAGTGAGGATAGCGTTAACACCGGCAATAATAATATCCTGTAATTCCTCGATGTCGTCCTTATCAACGATTTCGGGGTTGATTTTAATTTCCTTAAGCACTCTGCCACCTGTCATGGTAAGCTCTACCATTCCGCCACCTGCTGTTTCAGTAAATTCTGTCTGTTCAAGACGCTCCTGAACTGCCTGAATATCTTCCTGCATCTTCTGTGCCTGTCTAACCATGTTGTTCATATTGCCCATTCCCTTGTTGGAATAGCCCTGAGGTAATCTTGCTTTCATTTTAAATTCTCCTTTAACATAAATGTTATTGTTGTTTTATTGTAACTCCCTGTGACCTTGCGTAATCCAGGAAGTCGTTTACATAATTTTTTTCTTCGCCGAAGTATTTGTTTTCGTTAGGCTGTGCAATAAGGTGAACGTTCCGTCCGATTGCACGGTAAATCGCCGCTTGAACTTCCAGCCTGAAATCCTTGACAGCATAGCTTTTCTGCAGCTCACTGCCGCAAACCATAACTGTATCCTCATTTATAAGGGCGGTGGTATCTCCGATAAGCATTTTTATTGAAAAACCTAAGCCCTCTACAATATCAAGCCATTCTTTGAAAGGTGCAAAGCCCTCAACGGAAGGAGTATCGTCTTTTTTAGGCTCTTCCTTTTTCCACACCTCATGGTCAGGCTTTTCCTCTGCCCTTTCACTTGGTGGCAACCCTACCGCCTCGCTTAATGAAACAGGCTCTGATGGGAATGGGTCAATAACCTCTGCCATCGGTTCAGGCTGTGGGGGAGTTTCTTCGGGCTGTTCAAAACCGAAAGGTAAATCCAGCGGCATTTCGTCTACGTGAGGCTCTACTGGTGTTTCCTCAACAGGTAAGGGTGGTTCTTCATAAACCTCTGTAGGTTCAGCAACCTCAGGAATGAATGCCTCAGCCGTAGGCTGTGCCTTTTCAACAGGGAGCGGGAATGCAGGAGCTGTCTGCACTGCCTGAGCGGGAACACCGTTTCTTACAAGCTCTGTAACCTTGCGTTCTAAAGCGTCAATCCTGCTTGAAAGAGTTTTCTCATCAGGGTCAAGGGCAGGTGTGCAAAGTCTTACAAAGCACATTTCACAGGTCAACTGCTCATTTCGGGTACGGTTTTTTCCGGAAAGAGAGTCGCTTAATATAGAAATAGCACGGAGAATGCTCTCCATAGAGTATTTTTCATTTTGTTTGAGGTATTTTTGCTCCTCGTCTGCCGAAATTCTCACAACAGAGCGGTCTGCACCGGCTTTTAAAAGCATAAGAATACGGTAGTGGGAGATAAGCTCCTCTATAAGTCTTGCGGCGCTTTTAGAACGCTGCACAAGTCCGTCAAGAATAGTGATTGCGTCGGTTGTACGTCTGTCAATAACTGCATCTGCAATTGCAAAAAGGTGGTCTGTTCCCGAAACACCTGCACAGGAGCGGACGGTTTCTTCGGTAACGTGATTACTTGCCGCAAAGCATTGGTCTAGCAAAGAAAGTGCGTCACGCATACCGCCGTCGGAAATGCGGGAAATAAGGAATGCCGCCTCTTCGTCAAGGGTCATACCCTCTTTTTCGGCAATTTCCAGCAATCTTTTTTTGCTGTCCTCAATGTCAATTCTTCTGAAATCAAAACGCTGACAGCGTGAAAGAATAGTAGCGGGAACTTTATGCAGCTCTGTGGTTGCAAAAATGAACACTACATGAGCGGGTGGTTCTTCAATCAGCTTTAAAAGGGCATTGAATGACGCTGTTGAAAGCATGTGAACCTCGTCGATTATATAAACCTTGTATTTGCAGGATAAAGGGGTATAAACAGCCTCTTCCTTTAATGCACGGACATTATCTACACCTGTATTAGAGGCTGCGTCAATTTCCACAACGTCGGGAGTTTCATCAGCAACCGCCTTACAAGCCTCACATTCAAGGCAGGGGTTTCCGTCCTTACGGTCAAGGCAGTTAATAGCCTTAGCCAAAATCTTCGCACAGGTAGTCTTACCTGTACCTCTTGAGCCTGTAAAAAGGTAGGCGTGAGAAGTCTGACCGTTTTTAAGTTGGTTTTTAAGAGTAGTGGTAATATGTTCCTGAGAAATTACATCGTCAAAAGTCAGCGGTCTGTATTTTCTGTACAGTGCAAGATACATATTTTCACTCCTCCTTTTATTTATAACAAAGCCCTTGATTATGAACACAGGCTGACTGCGGCACAGGCCGAAATTCGCTTAATGCTGCTCGGTTCCCCGCCTGACATGGTTCACGACACAACCTTGCACAGGGTCTGTGTCCATATTCAAGGACTTTTCCCATATTTAATTTTACGGTCACTCTAACATTATATACGATTTCACAGAAAAAATCAAGTGTTTTTTGATAATTTGTGCAGCAAGGCGGTATAAAGGGTAAAAATACCATAATGGTAGCAATAAAGTATTGCAATTAAAAAAATTTTATGTTATAATAGATAAAAATTTTTATTAATAGTATAATATAACAATGTAATAAGGAAAGGCAGAACAACTATGGCTAAGGTAGTAAAATTCGGCGGCAGCTCACTTGCTGACGCAAATCAGTTCCGCAAAGTAGCGGAAATTATCAGAAGTGATAAGGAACGCAGATATGTAGTTCCCAGCGCACCCGGAAAGCGTTACAGCGATGACATTAAGGTTACAGATATGCTCTATACCTGCTATGATGAGGTTTGCGCAGGTAAAAACGCAATTACAGCTTTTGCTCCTATCGCAGAACGTTTTAACGGTATTATTTCCGACTTAGGACTTACAATTTCCCTTGATGAAGAATACGAAATAATTATGGAAAACTTCCGCAAACAGGCTGGTAAGGACTATGCAGCAAGTCGTGGCGAATATCTTAACGGTATTATTCTTGCAAACTTTTTAGGTTTCCAGTTCATTGACGCTGCAAAGGGCATTTTCTTCGGAAGAAACGGTGAGTTTGACGCTGACCTTACAGACGCAACTCTTTCTTCTATTCTTGAGGGATATCCTTGTGCAGTTATTCCAGGTTTCTACGGCGCACGTCCTGACGGTACAATCAAGACCTTCTCAAGAGGCGGCAGCGACTTTACAGGTTCTGTAGTTGCAAAGGCTATCGGCGCTGAAATTTACGAAAACTGGACAGACGTACCCGGCGTTGCGGTTGCTGACCCCAGAATTGTTGATAACCCCAAGTTTATTGATGTAGTAACCTACAGAGAACTCCGTGAGCTTTCTTACATGGGCTTTTCTGTTCTTCATCAGGATGCAATTTTCCCTGTTAGAACAGCACAGATTCCGATTAATATAAAGAATACAAATGACCCGTCTGCAAAGGGCACAATGATTGTACCTGAGGCACCTGAGGGTAAGAATGAGCATATCATCACAGGTATTGCAGGTAAGAAGAATTTCAGCGCAATTTGTCTTGAAAAGGACGAAATGAACAGTGAAATCGGATTCCTTCGTCGTATTCTTACACTTATGGAGAGCGAAGGAATTGCTTTTGAGCATATCCCTACAGGTATCGACACTATGAACATTATTGTCAACAGTGACGACCTTGAAAAGCACCCCAATTTTGCTGCAAGAATTAAAGAAGTTGCTAACCCCAACCACATTGAAATTGAAAAGAACCTTGCACTTATTGCGGTTGTAGGTAGAGGAATGAAGGCTACAAAGGGTACCGCAACACGCATCTTTGCTGCTCTTTCTCACGCAAATATCAACATCAAGATGATTGACCAGGGTTCATCTGAGCTTAATATCATTGTCGGTATTGAAGAGGCTGACTTTGATGACGCAATCAGAGTAATTTACAACATGTTTATGTTACAGGAGTAAGAATGTCAAAAAGGTGGAGCAAATTACAAGTCAGACTTTATAATTTAATGGAGCCGTCTGTTGATTTTCAGATTCATTATGCGCTTTACACTATGCATAACAAAAAGGTTTCTCATGGTTGTGAGCTGCCAAGATGTTTTATTACTGTCGGTAAAGAAATAGTGTTTGATTACCCTAAGGAATGTGATACTACCAGAATATACGGAACAAATTCATATCCTTGGGACGGAGAAATATCTGATATATCAGATTTAATCGAACAATATATTCAGCGTCCCGAAGAAGAGCTTATGGAAGATTTTGAAGATGATTATTGGAATCTTGCCGATGTTCTCAGAGTATGCGACAGAAGAATCGGAAAGCGAAGATTGACCGAATTAAAGGAAACCATAACAGACGAAAGACTGCTGAAGATTATAGATAAAAGGCTTGGGGGATAATTCACATCAAGGAGGATTTATGAGCAGGGCTGATGAGATTTTTATACAGAATTGCCGTGATATAATTGAAAACGGCGTGTGGGATACTGACCAGAATGTCCGTCCTAAATGGGAGGACGGCACTCCCGCTCATACAGTAAAGAAATTCTGTCTTGTAAATCGCTATAATCTTAGTGAAGAATTTCCTGTAATGACCTTGCGTAGAATTTTCTACCGCTCCGCTATTGAGGAAGTGCTTTGGATTTATCAGCAGAAAAGCAATGATGTCACAAAGCTTTCCACAAATATATGGGACTCATGGACAGTAAACGGCGGAACAACCATAGGTAAAGCTTACGGTTATCAGATGTCGGTAAAGCATAAGTACCCCGAAGGCGAGTTTGACCAGGTTGACAGAGTTTTGTATGATTTAAAGCACAACCCCGCAAGTCGTCGTATTCTCACCAGCACTTATAATCATCACGACCTTAACGAAATGGGTCTTGCGCCTTGCGCTTACTCAATGACCTATAACGTTACAGGAAATAAGCTTAACGCAATACTGAACCAGCGTTCGCAGGATATGCTCACCGCAAATAACTGGAATGTATGTCAGTACGCAGCGCTGCTTATAATGTTCGCTAAAGCTAGTGGTTTAGAGGCGGGTGAGCTTGTACACGTAATTGCTGACGCTCATATTTATGACCGTCATATTGAATATGTAAAGCAGCTTATAGAAAAAGAACCCTACCCTGCACCTGTTATGAAGGTTGAGGATATTACAGATTTTTATAAGTTCACAAAGAACAGCTTTACATTAGAAAATTATAAATATCATGAATTTGATGGGAAAATACCCGTTGCTATATAGATAAGGAAAATGTCGGGAAAGGAAAAATATCATGAATTTAATCGTTGCAGTAGACCGTAAATACGGCATAGGAAAGGATAACGGACTTTTAGCGCGTATTCCTGCGGATATGGAATATTTCAAGGGAAAAACAACAGGTAAAATTATAATTATGGGTAGCAGCACATATATGAGCTTTCCTAAACGTCCTTTGCCGAACCGTGAAAACCTTGTACTCACCTCAAAACCTGAAAATTACCCTGAGGTAAAGTGTTTTGAGAGCATAGGCGAGTTTTTTGAATATATAAAGGGCAGAGATGATGAAGTTTTTGTCTGCGGCGGCAGCACAGTTTATCTCCAGCTCCTTCCCTATTGTGAAAAGGCTTATGTAACTCATATAGATGATGAGTTTGAGGCAGATGTATTTTTCCCCAATCTTAGTGAGCTTGAACAGTGGGAAAAGACAGAGGAAAGCCCTGTTGTGGAGTCCAACGGCTATAAAATCACTTTTGCGGTTTATGAAAACAACGATATTAAATCAATGAACATCTGATTAAAAGGGGCCTCTCCTTGAGGGGTCCCAAATTTATAACTCCAGAAAGGAAAAGGAATATGAAAAGTAAACGTTTACTTGCAACCTTATGTGCGGGTGCAGTTATGCTGACTGCTTGTGGTTGTGACAATGACAAAGATGACAGTCAGACAGGTGAGGGTTCAGTTTCTGCCTCTGATGATGTAGCGTCCGAACCACCTGCGGCAGACCTTTCTACAGATATTTCTTCACTTTATGAGTGGGGAAATGTTGAAATTGTCGGCGGCGGCTATACTTCAGGCATTTATTACAACTCCGCTGAACAAGGTCTTGTTTATGCAAGAACCGACATTGGCGGTGCTTACAGAATGGATAAGGAAACAGGTTTATGGAAACCTATCACGGACCAGTTTAATAATGACGACTACACATATTACGGTATAGACGGTCTTGCTACAGACGAAAAGGAGCCTAACAGAGTATATCTCTTGGCAGGTATGTATACAGGCTGGAATGCAGCAGTGCTTTGCTCAGAGGATTACGGCGAAAGCTGGAAAATAACACCTCTTGAATTTTCCGCCGGTGGCAATGAGCCTAACCGTTTCTGTGACCGAATTATGATTGACCCTAACGACAATAAAACTCTTTATGTGGGTTCAAGAAATTCAGGTTTGTGGGTGAGTCACGATTATGGAGCAACCTTTACTAAGGTTGACACCTTCCCCACTCTTGGATTTGACTACAGAGAGGACAACTATAATTTCGGCATTACTGCTGTTGCTTTTGACCCTTCATCAAGCGCAGATGGTGAGCCGTGTAAAACCATTTACGTCGGCACAGGTGACAAAATGAGCTATGTGACAACCGACGGTGGTGCTACCTGGACAGCTATTGAAGGACACCCTGACTTCCTTCCCTATCATATTTACGTTCAGGGTGAAAATGTATACTTTGTGTTCGGCAACAAGGCAGGTCCCTACACTGTAACAGACGGTGCAGTTATGAAATATTCCCCTGCAACAGGTGAATGGACAGATATTACTCCTGAGGCGGGTAATTATGGCTGGGGCGACTTAGAATTTGACCCTCAGAACCCGCAGATTATGTACGCAAGTACAATGGGTAAGTGGGGCGCACTTGAAAACGACTGTATTTACCGTACTACTGACGGCGGCGCAACTTGGGAAGGATTATTCAGCGGCGACGGCAAGGACAGAATATTTGACATGGATATTTCCGACGCAAAGTGGCTTGACTGGGGCGGAGAAAGAGCAAAGCTTGGCTGGATGATGGGTGATATTGAAATGGACCCATTCAACAGCGATGAAATCACCTACGGTACAGGTGCCACAATCTATCGTTCTACAAATCTTACTAAGTGGGGACAGGAAAACGTAGTATTTGAAGTATACTGCAAGGGACTTGAGGAAACAGCAGTACAGGACCTTGCTGCAGCAAACAGTGACGAAATCCGACTTTATTCCGCAATGGGAGATATTGATGGCTTTACACACACCGATGTTGATAACGTTCCTGACAATCTCAACGAAAACGGTGCATTAGGTGGCGCACAGACAATTTCCTGCGGTTATCAGAATCCTCAGGTTGTTATAAGAACAGGTATGGGTGACATTCCTATGTCAGTTTCACAGGACGGCGGAAAAACCTGGACTCAGGTAAGAAAGCCTAAGGATACAGGCAAGGATAACGGTGCAGCAACCGTAAACTGTGACGGTACTTCTATCTACTGGACAAACACAGCCTCTGCGGCGGTTTACAGAACAGACGATTATGGAAAAACATGGATTAAATCCGACAAGGCACTTGCAAAGCCGATAATAGAGGCGGATTGCTTTAATCCTGATGTGGTTTATGCGTACACTAGCGGTTCTCTCTATATTTCAAGGGACAGAGGTGTTACATTCAAGTCAAGTCCTCTCTTTATTCCTGAAGGTTGCACACTTACAGCAAGTCCTGAAAAGGAAGGCGACTTATGGTTGGCAACAGCGTATGGCGGTGTATTCCTTGTAACAAATTACGGTGAAGGCGAACTTATTAAGAAGAATATTCAGAGCGCCTCTCAGTTGGCGGTAGGTGCGGCTGAAAAGGAAGGCGACCCTATGGCGCTTTACGCAATTGGCACCTGCAATGAAATCTATGGCATTTGGCGTTCAACTGACAGCGGCGAAACTTGGCAGAGAATAAATGATGATATGCACCAGTTTGGTGCAATCGGCACCAGCCTTGCAGCAGACCAGCGTGTATTCGGACAGGTATACTTTGGCTCAAACGGCAGAGGTATTCTTATGGGCAGACTTAAATAAAATATCAAAAACACGTTAGCTGTAAATGCTAACGTGCTCAGCTTGTAGAAAAAGTCTTATTTCTCAAAAAAACGAGCGTAGCGAGAAATATAAAAGTTTTCGGTCAAGCCTTTTACAAAAGGCTTGGCGGGGGCAAGGGGCGGCAGCCCCAAATACCCGTGAAAATTACGCACTGCTTAAAAGTAGGGTTTATCGACAGTCTGAGCACGTTAGCTGTAAATGCTAACGTGCTTTTATTTTGTGCTACTATACATATACAACAAAAAATATGGCAATATCCACAAAAAAATAAAAGTAGAAAAATAAATATTGACTTTTATTACAAAAAATGATATAATACAAATATGAAAATTGGATTGTTGGCGAAAGGAGTAGCATTATGAAATTAACACACGGTGCACAGACAATAGAAACCTACACAGGAAAAAAGTATATTAAATCCGGTGCGGTTGGTGCTACAAATGCGGAAGAGGTAAGATGGTTGACGGAAAATCTGGTTTCTCTTTCAAGTGCATGGAAGTCTACAGGCTGGGGTTACATAGTTGACATAGGAAAAATGTCTCCTTGTACTCCGGATGTTAGCGAGGAATTAGTTACCCTTCATAAAAAATTGTCTGAGGCAGGTTGCAAGGCGATGGCTTTTGTAAATTTTGCTGCTTTTATTACAGGCGCACAGGC
>JAZUOE010000043.1:0-3537 GCA_045604505.1 Ruminiclostridium sp.
AAAAACTACATCGGCAGTGTATTCACCAACTGCACTGTCAGTTAATACGTAGCTTTCAAGGTCCGTCAGGCTTACAGTCATGCCGTTTGAAAGCTGAAAATCTTCTAATTCAGCACCGCTGAGATTTGCATTACCGTCATAAGTCTTAGTAATAGTGCAGTTTGAAAATTCAGCTAAAGAGCCGATTTTTGTCATTGCATATTCAATGTAGTCATCGTTTTCAACATCAGCAGTATCAGCACCGCTAACTTCACCGCTGTTACAGGAATAAATATCACCGCCCACAACAATAGAAAAACCGCTTTCCGAATAATCGGGCAGGAATGAAATAAAATCTCCATTAGTATCAGTTTTTGCAAATTGCAATTCCTTACCGTAAATGTCAGTAACCTGTGCCTCACTGGGCAATCCTGTCATAGGGCTGAAATACACGTTATTATTATCTGAATCGACAGCCTGATATTTCCTCTCTGCCGTATCATCAGCAAAGCCGATATAAACATAACCGCCGTCTATCACAGGAGATAAGTCGTATGAATTATAAACTGAAACATTTCCGTCGGTAACAACAATGTCGTCGGAAAGATTAGTGATTGTAGTTGTTCCACCCTTGATAGTGGCATTGCCGGTAAGCGTATAGATTTCAGTTGTTCCACCCTCAATAGTGGCATCACCGGAAAGAGTATCAATTGTAGTTGCTCCACCCTCAATAGTGGCATTGCCTGAAAGATTTGTAATTGCAACAGTTCCGCTCTCGATAGTTGCCTCGCCGATATCCGCATCTTTTATATTTACTGTTCCGCTTATTACAGCAGTATCAGCTTTCAAAATATTATCGGATTTACTTAACTTTATAATATCACCGTTGAAAACAACATTTCCTGCCTCAAGACCGCCGTGAGCAATATCAAATACAGCTCCATTTTCGCTTTCTGCAAAATTAACACCTGCTGTACTGCTGAAAATTGCTACTGCAGGGGGAGAAGAATTATCACCTGAAATAGTGATAGTAGAATTAGTCTTGACATATACGTTTACATCACTGTTTAATTCAAAAATCTTCGGGTTTGCATTGGGGTCTACAAATTTGCTTGAATAGTCAGTGTCGTATGCGTTTTCTATGTTTAAACCGTCAAAAATGAAGTTTACATCACTAAGACCTGCATCAACCACAACATGGGTGTTTATTAAATATCCGCCGTCAGTGACATAGTTAGAGCCTGTAAACTTATAAGTTCCGTTACTCTTAATCTCAATAAGAATATAATCTCTACCCGCTGTTTCAGCGTCAAAATTTTCCGCCAATGAGGTAATATCAAAAGTTTCAGTAATATTCGCCTCTACTGACGCAGTAAATGCCTGTGCATTAATATGAGGGAGTATTAAATCTGAGCCATAAGTCATGGCATTTGCGGTTAACATTGACGCAATAAGACCTACAGCAATAAGCTTTTTTGTTAATTTCTTTCTATCAACCTTCATCAGTAATTTCCTCCTTAACCATCTGACTGTTGTTTTGTTTATATATCTCACCCAAAGTAACTTCACAGTTCCAAGGTTTTTTTGAACTGACGTAATGCACAATGCCGTAATCTTCTCTTTTAAGGTCAGCATAGGCTGCTGCTATACTCTTGTTGAAATGATTAAGGCTATTTGGGATTGCTACAGAATAATTCCACCGAATATCAAGCAGCTTTACTTTTCCCTCAAAAATAATGTTGAGCGTATCCTGGTCATTGAACTGCATTTTATGAGCATTAAGCACCTCAAGCGCTTTAACATCATCTGTAATCTCACGGCACTTTTTTAAATCCAAAAGCAGCATTCCCGCGTTGAAATACTCTTCGGGGTTTTCAAGGCCAAGAAATTCTGTGCAGTAGGTGTTAATATTACAAGGCTTTCCGTCAAAAAACACGGCACGTTTGCTTATAGCCAAAGCCCTGAAGGGAGCCTCAATACAAGCACCGATTGCCTTCCCCTCTAAATCTGTATCATACAGCTTTGAAATATCATCAACCGTCTGCATATCGCCGTCTAAGTAAAGCATTCTGTCGTATTCCAAAAAAAATTCAGAAAAAAGGTACAAACGGTAGTTAGTTTCCGCAGTTATGTAGTTTTTAACTCTGTCACTGACTTTTCCATGAAAATCTTGCATATCAACAAAAGTAACTGCCACATTTTCAGCCTTGAAACGGTTGAATTTTGCCTTTATTTTTTCATCAAAATCACTGCTCATAATGATAAATTCATACTTGCGGGATTTGTCGGCATGAAGCAGCAGGGAATAAATCATAGTCCGAATAGGTTCGGCGTAATTTACATTACCCGCCATACATATATTGATGTCGTTAAATACAGGTTTTATCTGCATTTCCCTATCCCCCGCGCACATTTATAAGTAATTAACTTTATTAATATGTTTCATTATAGCATTTTTTCAATAATTTGTAAATAGATTTTAAAAAAGTAAATAAAACACACTTTATTTTGTATACTTGCATAATTTTATAATTAAATTCAGCTAATTTAATATTGCTAAAAACTAATATTAGTTACATTTTATGCTTTGACGGTGAATTTCGGCGGATAAAATATGTGTTATGTAATTAACCTTAGCTAAATATAAAAAGTCCAGCGAGAGCTGGGCTTTTTTTGCAATTTGTGGTATAATATAAAAGGGTGAAAAAATGCTGAACAAGGAAAAAGAAGAAAGATATCAGGCGGAAATAATCTGCATGGATGAATTAGTGCCAAGCGACCACCTGTTGCGAAAAATAGATAAAGTTATAGACTTTTCGCGAATATATGAATTCGTGGAGGATTTGTATTG
Source organism: Ruminiclostridium sp. (assembly GCA_045604505.1). Taxonomy (GTDB): domain Bacteria; phylum Bacillota; class Clostridia; order Oscillospirales; family Ruminococcaceae; genus Ruminiclostridium_E. The sequence continues at coordinate 2,831 of JAZUOE010000043.1, forward strand.
TCCGAACAATGGCAGACCGAGCGTAGACCCGGTGGTTCTGTTCAAAATGGTATTGATACAGCATTTGTATGGCATAAGCTCACTCAGAAGAACAGCAGAGGAAGTCAGAGCAAATATTTATTATCGCTGGTTTTTAGGTTATCAGTTAAATCAACAAACGCCGCATTTCTCCACCGTCAGCTATAATTTTAAACACAGATATACGAGCGAAACAATAGAAAAAATCTTTGTCTGGATACTTGATGAAATCAATAATGCAGGATATCTGTCTCCAGAAGCAGTGTTTATTGATGGTACCCATATCAAAGCAAACGCAAACATCAAAAAGACTGTAAAGAAGGCGGTACCAAAGGCTGCAAAGATATATGAAGAGCAGCTTATGAAAGAGATAAACGAAGACAGGGAAAAACACGATAAGAAACCACCCGAAGAAAAAATAATCAACGAATCAACAACCGACCCCGAAAGCGGAGTTTTTCATAAAGGTGAGCATAAGAAATGCCTTGCTTACACAGTGCAGACCGCTTGTGACAAACGAGGTTACATAATGGATGTAACAGTCAATCCCGGAAATGTCCATGATAGCGTTGCATTTGATGAACTCTATGACAGAGCGACAAAACGCTATCCTGAAATAAATGCAGTAGTGATGGACTCCGGATACAGAACACCCTGGATATGCAAAAAAGTTATTGATGACAACCGAA
>JAZUOE010000044.1:0-9380 GCA_045604505.1 Ruminiclostridium sp.
CGGTGGCTTTTGTGGAATATGACTAATTGGATGAATGGTGAAGGATGAATGATTAATGATTGAGGTATCGGCTCCGCCGATAGATTTAAAATCATGGCGGCATAGCCGCCATTTTATAATCCGCCGCCAAAGGCGGCACAATAATTATTCATCATTCATCCTTCATCATTCATCATAAATATTCGTCATTCATCATTCATCAAAAAATATTCCCCAGCGTTACTCTTTCCTTTGCTCTGTACAGGCGGATTAATTCGGCGGCGGTTTTACATTCTACCAGTATATCGGGGTTTTCGTCGTTGGCTAATGCCTCAATTTTTGCAATTGCCCCCGTCAGCTCCATTATATGCTCCTTGTCGAAAATAAAAATGTAGCTTTTGGAGTATTCCCGCCAATTTGCCGAAAGGACGGCAGAAAGGCTTTTTGCTGTTTCAAAATCCCCTTCCCCGAAGGTGAGAGAAATGTCGCTGACTGCCTTTTCTGTTTTATCCATTGCGCTGTCGGTAAAAATATAACTCGCAGTGCCTAAAACTATGAGCATTATCATTATCACCGCACATATAATTATTCTTTTCATTTCTGCACTCTGCCCCCTTTATCCTTTAAAATAAGGGTGTAACTGCCGTCACCCTTTGCGGTAAGCAGAAACACTTCCTTTTTCTGCACATTTCGTTTCTCCAACACACCCTTAAGCCAACCTTCCCCTAGTCCTGCCTTTTTCATTGCCTCATTAATCAGCAGACCGTCCTTTATTATGACGGCAGGTGGGTCGGTTTTTCCTTCGTCCTTGCGGAAAAAGTTGATTTTTCCTGTTGTTTCCACAATAGCGTACCGCACATCATTTATATCGAAAATATCCTCTTCCCGCATACTTTCCAACACATCATCTATAGTATACCGCAGATTTTTCAGCTCCTTCTGGTCAATAACACCGTCAGTAACAATAACACGGGGACTGCCTGTTACAAGCTTACGGAACTTTACGCTCCACAGCATCACCCCCGACATCAGCACATCAATACAGGCTATCATCAATATAGGCACTGCCCCTAAAATCATGGGCATTGAGGGTTCCTCCAAAGACAGGGTTGCTATGTTGGAAATTAAGATTGTTGTTACAAGTTCGCTTGGCTGCAGCTCACCCAGTTGCTTTTTTCCCATAAGCCGCAGTGCCGTTATAACAAGGGCGTATAATATAACTGAACGGATTATTACAATAATCATTAAAGCACCCCTTTTTGATGAATAATTAATGATGAAGAATGAAGGATTACTGTGTCACCCTTCGGGTGACGGATTTGAAAAACGCACAAACATATAATGTTTTATTTAAATACATCGGCGATAGCCGATACCACAATCATTCATCATTCATTATTCATCATTCATCACCATATAGATTTATTTTCTCAAAAAAGTATGTTTTTATTCAAAATGGTTAAAATAGTTGAGAAAAACAAGGGAAAGGTGGATTTTCAGTGGAAAAGGAGCTTGAAAAAAACACTATAAATATACGTACAATAATGAAAAATACAGGTGACCTGACATTAAAATACGCAAAAGCCGGTGGTGTACCTATATGTATAATGTTCTGCGAAGGGCAGATTAATGTAAACCAAATGGCAAACCTTATTTACCGCCCTGTAAACGCAATCGGCAATGAGAAAAACCTGCCACCTGCAAGGGTTATGGAGATGATACAGGGGGAATTGCTGTTGGCAGGAGAGCAGAAAACCCTTTACAGCTATGACGAAGTGACAATGATGATAATGAGCGGCTTTACGGTGATAATGACCGACGGTATGGACTATGCCGTAGCGGTGGGAATGCACGGTTTTGAGCGCAGGAGCGTCAAGGAGCCATCAACACAGCTTAATATACGCGGCTCCCGTGAGGGCTTTGTTGAGGCAATCCGTATTAATGTTTCCATGCTGAGGCGCAGAATAAAGTCCCCCCGCCTGGTGCTGAAATACAGCAAGGCAGGTAAGCTGTCCGCAACAGACGTTTGCCTTTGCTACATTGAGGGCAGGGCGGATAAAAAGCTTGTGGAGCAGATTGAGCAAAGGCTGTCGGAAATTCCCTTAGATATGGTGCTTGAGGGTGGCTACATTCAACCCTTTTTAGAGGAAAAAGGTAACCTTATTTTCTCAGAAATCGGCATAACAGAGCGTCCTGACGGACTTGCCGCAAAGCTTTATGAGGGACGGGTGGGAATAATTGTTGACGGCACTCCCTTTGTGCTGGTACTCCCCCGCCTTTTTACTGAAAATTTTCAGACTATGGACGACTACACCGAAAAGCCTGTATATGTGTCTATAATGCGTATTTTACGCTTTGTGGCATTCATAACGGCGGTACTTCTTCCCGGCTTTTATGTGGCAATCGCAAACTTCAACCCTGAGCTGATACCTGACGCACTCCTTTTAAATCTTGCCGCCTCTATACAGATTACCCCATATAATCTTATGACGGAGTGCCTCATTGTCCATATTTTCTATGAGATATTAAGAGAGGCAGGACTAAGAATGCCCTCTGATTTAGGCCATGCGGTAAGTATTGTGGGCGGTATTGTTATCGGTGACATTCTTGTTTCTGCAGGACTTGTGGGTGCGCCCATTATTTTAATTGTGGCAGTGTCGGCAATTTCCAGCTTTATCGTCCCCGATTTGTATAACAGCATTGTTGTTATGCGTTTCTCCTTTATTTTAGCTGGGGGAATGTGGGGGATTTTCGGTATAACAATGGTAGGTATGCTTTATCTTTACAAAATCTGCTCTATGAATTCCTACGGTGTGCCCTTCACTGCCCCTGTTTCTCCCTTTACGCTGAGAGCTATGGGAGATACCTTTATCAGGACAGGTTGGCGCAGACGTAAGGGAATGGATAATTTAGATAAGCTTAATGGGGTGAAATAAAAACTGATACTAAAATATTTCCCACCCTTTTTTGCAGTTTTTAAGAATATGCGTAATTATAGGGCAAAAACGGGATTTTCAAATTCCCGATTTGGCAGAAAAACACTCATCTGAAAAAGGAGATAGACAAAATGAAAGAAAAAATAGGCTGGGGGCAGTTAGGAATTGTGCTGACCCTGTCCCGAATATTTTCAGAGGCGGCAAATTTCCCCTCTGACGATATAAACTACGGTATGCAGCGGTTTACGGTAATCCTGCTCTCCTACCTGCTCTTAGGGGCAGCACTTATACCTGCCTTTATTATGGCAAAAAAATACCCTGCCTTTTCCTTGTCGGAAAAATGGGCAGGTGGGGTGGTGATTATCTACCTTATTCTTGCCGCTGTTTCAACTAGCACAAGACTGCAGTTTTATGCCTCCAGCACTATTTTTGACGCAGCACCCCCCTGGCTGCTTATAATATTTGTGGCTATAGTCTGCCTTTACGGTATTTTCAAGGGCACAACCGCCGTCCTGCGTACAGGGGTAATTGTGGCGGCAGGGTTTGTTGTGCTGCTGATTACGGTTGTAATCGGGATTTCAGACGATATTACCTTAAGCTACCTCTACCCCGCCTTTATCGACAATCCACGCAGCTTATGGGGTGACGTACTGGCGGAATTTTCCAAAAACGCAGAGGGAGTGTTTTTTATCTCCCTATGCTCTCAGGTAAGGGAAAAGGCGGTAAAATCCCTGCTTATAAGTATTCCCGCAAGTCTTTTGGTAATGCTCTTTATGACCTTTCTTTACAACACAGTGCTTGGTGAATACCTTGATGTAACAAACTTCCCTTTCTATGCCCTAGCCTCACTGTCGGATATTTCTGTACTTCAAAGGCTGGACGGAATAGATGTGGTTGTGTGGATAATGTCGGCGGTGATAAAGCTCTCTTTGGCTATGCTGTCGGTTTTCAATGTGGCAATCTCCGTTTCAGGCAGCCGAAAAGCCGCCCTTATAACCTCATGCACTGCTTTGGGGATTTCTACAGCCCTTACCCTTTATTTCAGCGTAAACACCGCAGATTTTATTGTATTCTCACGGCTTATGGAAACAGGCATACCCTTCTTTATTGCCGTTTTCTTAGTGCCGCTTATAATGGGGATTGTCAGAAAGGAGAAAAATCTTGCAAAAGCTTAAAATTTCACTGCTGATTGCTGTAACAATGCTGCTTTCGGGTTGCATTCCCCATACGGAGCTTGATAAACAGGCGATAGTTGAGGCTATGGGTATTGATTACAGCGACGGACAATATGAGGTAACTGTTCAATATTTCAACATGGAAGGGGCAGGTGGCAGCTCACCTATTGACCCCTCAAAAGCTAATGTCATAACTATCAGCGGTAAGGGTGACACGGTAAGCACTGCCCTTGAAAGCGCCTCAATAAAGTGCGGCAGAAACTTTATGTACGGAATAACAAGCATTATTGTCTTAGGCAGAGAGACTTTAAATCAGGATATTCTTAAAACCCTCAGCTTTGCCGAATCCTATTATCAGAGCAACCCTGCCGTGCTTGTTGCAGCAGCAGACGGCAAGGCGACAGACATTATGGGAGTGAAATTCAAGGAAGGGGTTGTTTCGGTGGAGCGACTAAGGGCAATCCTCACAAATGCTCAGTATCACGGACTTGGTGAAACCACAAAAATACTTGAATTATTAAGCACACAGCGAATAAGGGCGGCGGCTACCGCCTTACCCCTATTAAGGACGGTCAGCGGCAGTGACGCAAGTGACAGCGGACAATCGGTAGAGCTGTCGGGCGGGGTGCTTATTATGGACAGGTACTATGCAGGAGAGCTGACTCTGACACAGCTTTCGGGCATTCAGCTTGTCGGAGAATGCCCCGAAAATTCGGTGGTATCGGCAGTAATTGACAATGAGCGTATTAATGTTACCGTTTATGATGTGACAACAGCCTTTGATTGGAGCTACAGCAAGGGTGGGTTAAGGTTTGAAATTGACATTCACGCTAACGGCAAATACACCGACAGTCAGCTCCGCAATAAGGACGCGTCCTTCAGCGGCTATGTAGAGGACGCTTGTGAGCAGGAGATAAAGCGGCGGATTTCAGAGGCGGCTTATGGTATTGCTCAATACGGTGCTGACCCTTTCAGGCTGAAATATGTGATTACCTCTGATGATTACAGCCATTGGCTAGAGCTTGAAAAGGACTTTCCCGAACTTTTGAAAACTGCTGAATTTGATATAGATTGTGATGTGGATATAGACAGATTCGGGATTACACACTGACTACAAAACCTGCTCTTTAGGGACTTTTTCCTTGTCTGCGTGTGCCTGTCGATGTCTTTTAAATTGTCACCCTTTGTCCTCAGAATGTCATTGTTTGTCACTCCCCCCTGTGTTACGATTATATTGCCGTAATGGCAAATAAGACACAGAAATGGAGACAAAATTATGATTAGACATGGTTTTATCAGATTAAGCAGGGAGATAATGAATTGGGCGTGGTATGACGATATATACGCCTCACGACTTTTTATGCATCTTCTTCTCACCGCAAATTATGAGGATATGCAGTGGAAGGGTATTACTATTAAAGCAGGTCAGCGTGTTGCATCAACTCAGACTCTTGCAAACGAAACAGGAATTTCAAGAGCCGGTGTTCAGAAAATTCTTTGCCGTCTTGAAAAAAGCGGTGAAATTGAACGTACCGTAGACAACAAAATCACCGTTATTACGCTGAAAAAGTACAACGAGCTTTTGTGCGCGGAAACAACAAGTGGACAATACGCAGACAGTGAGAATACGTCAGGTACACGTAAGGTTGCACAATGTAATAATATAAGAAAAGAAAAAAATAATAATATAAATAATTATTCCCGCGAAAAAAATAATTTTTCTGATTGTTCCTCAAGCTCATTTACTGTTGAAATGCTTGAGCAAAGAGCAATAGAGCGGTATCGTCATTTAAGGAATAAAAAGGATTGATAGCCATTACGTTTTTGCACAAAAAACGGGCGGAAAAATCCGCCCGATTATTCATTTTCAAACCTTATTCATTTCCAGTACCAACTGCTCCTGCAAAGAGGCATAGTACAATGGGAAAAGTGCCTCTACACAGCCAAGAATAAACATATTACGGTTGTTGATAGCGGCTAATTCATGTCCGTAGGTGTAAATCCAACGGCGGAACCATTCTGTATCAAAAGCAGGTTCGCTCTTTTTGGTTTTCACTAGCCATGACATTGATTTAAAGCTCTCTTCTACAATCCCGTCAGGGTTTTGAAAGCCGTAACTCTCAAGGGTGTCATAAATCATCTTGATGTGTATGTCCTTCAGAGTGGTATCAACCGCATATTTGCGTATAAAAGGCAGTCTTATTGCAAAAGCATAGCGGAGAATGTCCAGCACCTCTCTGAAATGGTCAGTTCCCATTTCGCCGATTTTATTATCGTCCAGGTTCAGCCCAAGATTTTTAAAACAATCAGGGTTTGTAATGCTGTTAAGACCGACTCTGAAAATGTCCTTGACGTTAATGTTGTAGAAATCAGACTCAGCTACAAGATAACAGTACCTCACCGCATTGAACAGCGACTCAGCCGCACCGTCTATCTTATCCGCCAACGCTCTGACAATTTCTTCATTTGCCAAAAGGGTTCACCTCATTCTTCCTTGCCGTAAACCAGCTTTTCAAAATCCTTTACCGGCATAGGACGTGCAAAGTAGAAACCTTGCGCCATGTCACAGCCCAGCTTTGAAAGGAGATTTGCCTGTTCCTTTGTTTCAATACCCTCACAGATTGTAGAAATTTCCAGTGATGATGCAAGAGAAACCACACAAGCAATAATCTTACTTGCGTTTTCAGCCTCATCAGCATTCTCAGTAAGGAAGGAACGGTCAATTTTAAGCACATCAACAGGTAAATCCTTCAGCATATTGAGAGAAGAATAGCCTGTTCCGAAGTCGTCAATTGATACGTGGAAACCTGCCGCCTTTATCCTTGTGAAAACGTCCATAAGGATTGTGATGTTTTCGTATGCGGCACTTTCAGTAACTTCGATTTCAAAATACTTTGTTTCAATTCCGTACTCGTCGCATATTCCCTTAAGTGTGTCTACGAAATTAGGGTCAGGGAAATGAAGTCTTGACATATTTACAGAAATAATCTTCGGAGTGTAACCCATATTTTTCCAGGTTTTCTGCAATTTGCAGACCTCACGGAACATATAGAAGTCAAGCTTTGTAACAAAGCCGTTCTTTTCAAAAATCGGGATAAACTTACCGGGAGAAATAATCTGACCCTCGTGGTACCAGCGAACAAGTGCCTCTGCGCCGATAACCTCACCGCTTGGAGTTGTATTATCTTCCTCAAGACCGTACTTAGGCTGTAAATAAACCACAAATTCGCCCTTTTCCAAAGAGTCTTCCATAATATTTTCAATGGATTTCTCCTCACGGATATTTTCAATCATTGTATGGTCAAAGAAAGTAAAGCGGCTTTCACCAAAAGTCTTGATTGTATTACGGGCAATGTTCGCGCGGTCAAGGACGGCACGTATTGTACGACTGTAGTCGTCAATAAGGCAGATACCCACAGAAACGGTAACCTTTGCATCGGTTATCTGATACTCAATGTCGGAAATAATATTCTTGACAAGCTCGATTATATCGTCCTTTTCGGTGTATTCCGCAAGGATAATGAAATGGTCGCCGCCGTTACGTGCGAAAATGTCATTGCTGCCGATGTCACGGGCAATAATTTCAGCAACCTGCTTTAAAATCTTGTTACCGCCCTCGTAACCAAGCGTGTCATTGATTGTCTTGAACTTATCAATATCCAAAGAGATAAAGGCACGGCCGGTACCTGTATCAAGCTTGATTTTTTCGTAATTTTCAGTAAAGCTCTTCCATGAGGCATAGCCTGTAATATCGTCTATGTAGTTGATTTTATTGTTTTCTTCGACAATAGCGTCTGCGCCACGCTTAACCTTGACTGCAAAATAAATTATGTAGGTAACGATACCCGCAAACACAAGGATAATGCCTAAAATAAGCCAGTTTACAGAGGTGATAACGTTTTCGGAATGAGCAATAACCACTGAAGTCGGTACAATAGTGACTACTGTCCAGTTCATAGTATGCAGACTTGCCGCCGCAAGGACGTATTTTTCACCGTCATTTACAATGTCCTGAGAAATACATACCGATTTCTGACTAAGTGCGGTTTTAAGGTCATTCATATCGTTTTCTCTTTCAAGATGTGCGATAACATTTTCACCTATTCTGAAATCATGCATTGCATCAGCAGGGGCGCTGACAACATTACCCGCCTCGTCAAGGATATAAGAGGTGCCTGAAACACCGAAAACTTCATAATCGTTATGAGCGGCGGTAAAGTTACCGGAAACGCCCACAAGTGCGCCTATAACGGTGCCGTCGCTAAGCTTTACAGGTACAGCATAAAGACGCTCGGTAGGGACAACCACGTTTTCACCGACAAGAGCGTCAGCGGCATAAAGACGGGGATTTACCGTCATATTTCCACTAGCGCAGGTTCTGCCCTCATGGCTGACGTAAGCAACAGTCATGAAGGATTCGTCCTCTATACAGCTTTTGAGCTGTGCAGACAGCTCATCATCTGTCATATTTTCAGCGTCTTTAAAGGACATTGCGTAGCCGTCAAGGCGGTTTAATGCGGCGGTAAAACGTGCGTCCGTATAGTTTGCCATATTTGCGGCAAAGGTAACAAGGGTCTGGGTTTCATTCGCCTCAATGTTAGCGGTAGCAACTTTATTATAAACAAAAACAGCACCAAGTGCAAGAACAATAACAACAACAATAAGCCCGATAGTAATACCGAGCATAAACTTGCTTATTTTCTTGTTGCCGAAACTAATGGAACTCATATACTGCTCCTTAAAACATGAAGAATGTAACTTTTGTGTATTTCTACTTATGGTATATTATACTATTTTTTGCGCAAAATTACAATAGTTTTTTGCATTATTTAGCAAAAAGACAAAAAATTATTTTATTTTTTATGCAACGTGCATAATGGGGGAGTGATGATTAATGATTAATGATGAAGGATTTAGGTATCGCCTACGGCGATGGATTTAAAATCATGGCGGCATAGCCGCCATTCAGCTTGTAGAAAAAGTCTTATTTCTCAAAAAACGAGCGCAGTGAGGAATATAAAAGTTTTCGGTCAAGCCTTTTTCCAAAAGACTTGGCGGGGGCAAGGGGCGGCACCCCCTAATACTCGTGAACGTTACGCACTACATTAAAGTAGGGTTTATCGACAGTCTGCATGGCGGCATAGCCGCCATTTTATAATCCGTCGCCAAAGGCGGCACAATAATTATTCATCATTCATCCTTCATCATTCATCATAAATATTCGTCATTCATCATTCATCAAAAAATATTCCCCAGCGTTACTCTTTCCTTTGCTCTGTACAGGCGGATT
>JAZUOE010000045.1:0-2118 GCA_045604505.1 Ruminiclostridium sp.
CAACAACAGAATTGCAATAGATTTATCACAAGTTAAGGCAATATCAATAAATGGCTATGAATATGTAATAGTATAATGTAAAGTAGGTTTTGATGCTGATGTCAAAACCTACTTTCTTTTTTAATAAAATAAAGCCCATTCAATGATGAACAGGCTTTAAATTTATTGGCGGAAACGGTGGGATTCGAACCCACGGTACCGTGAGGTACAACTGATTTCGAGTCAGTCTCGTTATGACCACTTCGATACGTTTCCGCATTAATTGTTAATATATTATACACTGATTTCAAAAAAAAGTCAATAATAAATAATCATTTCCCAATAATATTTGAAAAAATAATTGCATTCCACTTGTTTTTGTGATATAATAAATAATGTATTACGTTTTGCAGGTTTATGCTTATATATGAATATTTACACCGTTTTTTCTGATAATAAAAATGTGATTTTTTATTTAAGAAAGGACGTGTTTAAGTGAATAATAATGAGCAAGAAAAGGAAAATACACAAGAAAATGCTCAGGAACAACAGACTCAGCAGATTATTGAGTCGGGGATAGTATCAATGCCTAATGCAAAGCATTGCATACACTGTCTGACAATTATAGGTCAGATTGAAGGTCATTATATCCTTCCGCCTCAGAATAAGACAACAAAATATGAACACATTATACCCGCTCTTGTGGCAATCGAACAAGACAGGGATATTGAAGGTCTGCTTATAATTCTTAATACTGTTGGCGGAGATGTTGAGGCAGGTCTTGCAATTGCGGAGCTGATTGCAGGAATGGAAAAGCCAACCGTTTCTATAGTTGTCGGCGGTGGTCACTCAATAGGTGTTCCACTTGCTGTTAGCGCAAAAAAGAGTTTTATTGTTCCCTCAGCTACAATGACAATACACCCTGTTCGTATGAACGGACTTGTGTTAGGCATTCCGCAGACTTTATCCTATTTTGACAGAATGCAGGAGCGTATAACTAATTTTGTTACAAGAAACAGCAGTATTTCTGCCGAAAAGTTCCGTGAATTCATGATGAAAAAAGATGAATTGGTTATGGACGTTGGTTCTGTTGTAGATGGAGAAACGGCAGTTGCAGAGGGTCTTATCGACAATTTGGGCGGACTTTCGTCTGCAATTGATTGCCTTTATGATTTAATAGAACAGAAGGAGGCGCAGAAGTCGTGATTCTTCATTCTATTATTGCTATGGACGACATATTCTGTAAAAACAGCGTTAATGCACCGATGTACAAAGAAGTTGAGGGTGGAATATTAGAAATTGATACAAATAATGAATCGCAGATAAAAAGATTGTTTTCTACAAATCCTTATATGTATCTTGACAACAGATATTCTCCTAACGCTTATATAAATTCAAACAATAACGGACAATAAAGTCCGTTTACATATTCGGAGGAATAGTTATGGACATTTTTAATATTATCATTCAGGGAATTATACAGGGACTTACTGAATTTCTACCTGTATCAAGTTCAGGGCATCTTTCAGTTGTTCAACATTTTATGAACGTTGGTGAAGAAAGTCTTATTATATCAATTGTTCTTCATCTTGGAACATTATTCGCAGTTTTTTGTGCCTTTTATAAAACAATATGGGGAATGATAAAGGAATTTTTCCTTACCTTCAGAGATATTTTCACAGGTAACTTTTCATGGAAAAACATGAATGATGACCGTCGAATGATGTTTATGGTTATATTTGCTACATTACTTCTTGTTCCCGCTTATTTTGTAAAAGACTTTTTTACATCTGTAGAGGGTGATGGAGATATAATTTTTGAAGGTTGTGCATTTATTTTCACTGCGATTCTCCTGTTTTTATCTGATGCCTGCGTAAAAGGTTTTAAAACCGGCAAGGATATGACAATCAAAGATGCGTTGACTGTCGGTTTATTTCAGTGTGTAGCACTCTTTCCAGGAGTTTCACGTTCCGGAAGTACTACAACAGCCGGACTTTTCAGCGGACTTACACGTGAAACAGCTGTTACATACTCATTCATACTTGGAATACCTGCTATTCTTGGAGGCAGCGTTCTTGAACTGGGAGATGCTGTTTCTTCTGGAATAGATATTGATATAATTTTACTTGTCGTTGGCTT
>JAZUOE010000046.1:0-10110 GCA_045604505.1 Ruminiclostridium sp.
TAAAGCAGGACCAACAGGGGGAGCAGGTGTAGCTTTACCTGCGGGAATCTGTAATTTAATAAATCCGACTACTTTCTGAGCCATTTTTAATTACCTCCAAAAAAAACTTCACAATCAGTTGATTTTTTCAACTGCCGATAATTCTAAGGTTGTAGGAGTAGGACGACCGAACATATCGACTGTTATAGTAACAGTACCGGCTGCTGCATCTACTTCCTGAACCGTACCCTCATAACCTGTCAGAGAACCTGCGGTGATGCTGACGAGATCGCCCACAGAAACGACAGATTCAGAAACAACTTTGACAACTCCGAGATTAATAACCTCTTCTTCGGTGAGCGGAATGGGCTTTGATCCTGGACCTACAAAACCTGTGACGCCTCTTGTATTGCGGCAGATATACCAGGTTTCATCTGTCATAACCATTTTTACATAAACATAACAAGGGAATAACTTTTCTTCCTTCTGATTACCGTCCTTATCGAGAATAGGCTTGTTATAATCGTCCGTTGCGGGACCGATAGGAACCATTACATCTTCGATAAGATGCTGAAGATTTCTGTTTTCCGCCAATGTTTTAATGTCGTTTGCCACCTTGTTCTCATATCCTGAGTAGGTGTGTAAAATATACCATTTAGCTTCTGACATTCTAATCCCCTTTCACCTTAATGGCTGTCAATAAATCTTACTTTCCAAGCATAAGCTTGATCAGGAACATAAAGACTGAGTCAATAGCTCCGATTGCAATGCCTGATACCACCAAAGAAACCATAACAACAATAGTATTGTTGACAACCTGTTTTCTTGACGGCCACACTACCTTTTTGAATTCGGATCTGGCATCCTTAAAATACTTCACAATGGACTTCTTTTCGCCTTTGGGAGCGGGTTTCTTGTCGTTCTTTTCGCTCTTCTTTGCGGGAATGCTCACTGCTGCTTTTTCATTAGCCATCAGTAATCCTCCTTACTTGGTTTCCTTGTGGAGAGTGTGTTTGCGGCAGAACTTGCAGAACTTGTTAAGTTCGATTCTGTCAGGGTCATTCTTCTTGTTTTTCTTGGTGTTGTAATTGCGCTGCTTGCATTCTGTACAAGCGAGTGTAATTTTAACTCTCATTTCGGCACCTCCTATATTATTATTCATTCTCTATGAATGAACTAAGCCTCCCTCGTTTACCCGCAATACCCTTAACTGCGGAGAGGCATTTTCGCAAAATTGACGCAAAAAAATAAGCCCCTTTTCGAGGTATTAACATTTTATCACATTTCTCACTGCTTGTCAAGTTTTTTCAGACATTTTTATAAAATAATTATCTCTTTTTGCAATACCACAACTGCGTATTGACAAAATGCTGTTTTTTTGGTATAATTTCACCATAAACTCAAACCTGAAGGGAAAGGAAAATAACTATGAAAAATTGTGTAAAGTGCGGCGCACTTAATAAAGATGATAACAATTTCTGCAATAGCTGCGGCTCTCCTGAATTTAAACCCGCCGCTGAAAATACTACAGCACCCGGCGCGGCTCCCGTACCGCCACCACCTGTAAATCCTGTTGTAATGCCGACTAAATCAAAGCCTGAATTTACAATGTTTGACCTTTTTACAATCTTCGGTTTTGTTGCGTCTATTATCGGTAATTTTGTAATTGCTCTTGTGCTTGAACCTTTAGCACTTGCTGCTGCAATTGCAGGTTTTGCAAGAGGTAAGCGTAATCGTGGACTTGCAATTGCCGCAATCGTTATTGCCGCAATTGGTCTGCTTATCCGTTTCTTCATCACACTTAACGACAATGGCATTATCCCTGAGTGGATGATAACAGGTACACTTGATAACTAATACATATCCGTCAGCACCTTAGACGGTTTACCGTTTAAAATACAAATCCAAAGGAGAAATTACAATGGACATTAAAGAAAAAATTGAAGAAATTGTTGCCAAAATAAAGGCTGACCCTGATTTCGCAAAGGATTTCAAGGCTGAACCTGTAAAGGCAGTTGAAAAGGTATTGGGTGTTGACCTTCCCGATGACATTATCGAAAAGGTTATTGACGGTGTAAAATCCAAAGTTTCCTTTGATGACATCACTGATAAGGTTGGCGGCATTTTAGGAATGTTCAAGAAAGACTAAAAAAGAAGGACGGCGTTTGCCGTCCTTTAATTTTTACGCTGCCCCACCGCTGATTTTCTCCAGCTTTTCTATAATCTGATTATGAAGGCGCTTTATATGACGGGGGCTGTACCCCATATTTTCAGCAACCCTCTCCCAGCTTTCACCTAATATGTATCTGCGTTCTATAACCAACCTGTCCCTTTCATTTTCCAGCGCAGAAATAATACCATGCAGCTCTGCCTTTATCTCTACAAATCTGTCAATATCTTCGTTTACCTCATTTTCTAAGTCAACGATACGGGCGGTTGTCCGTCCCACACGGTCAGAATGTCCTGAACCGCCGCCGCTGAAAACTGAGGCAGTTACCTTTGTGGCAAGAGCCTTAAGCTCCTGTACAACCTCAAGCTTTACTTTGATTGCCCTGTCAAGTTCACCGTGTTTTACAAGTAATTCTCTGATTTTCATATCATAATCTCCTTTCTTCTATACCGTCACTTCGTATGCACAGCTTGTACAATATATATCTTTTCCTACGTTGACGGCTGTTTCTCCCGCAAAAAGAGGGGAATGACACATTAAACATTCCGCCTCATGCTCCTCTGCCCTGCCCTTGCACAGCGGACAACTTTCGTTTATCTCATCTTCGTAGCTGTCGTAACTGAGAGCAGGTTCTTCAAACTTAATGTCACATTTACTGCATTTGTACATATTACTCCTTTCGTTGCATTTATGAACCAAGTTGCGAACCGTCCCATTTTTGGAACGATTTTAGTATATCACACTTTTCCGCTCTTGTCAACCCATTTTTGCAACAAAAAATATTTTTTCTAAAACTGTTGCAATTTTGCAACATATATGTTATACTTAAATCTGATGAAACACTCCTTCATTATTAACCCAACATCAAAGGAGTCAATTATGACTATGAAAACAAACAGCGGTATTTTAAACCGCATGAAAACACGCCGTACTGAGCTTAAAATGAGCTTTCAGGATTTGGCAGACAAAACAGGATTAAGTAAATCCACCCTCCAGCGTTATGAAACAGGAAAAACAGAAAAGCTCCCTGTAGAAAAGGCACAGCTTATAGCTGCCGCTTTAGATATGACGGCGGAACAGCTTTTGGGCTTTGACCCGCCCTCTGAGGCTACAGGCATTGAAAATGTGTTCAATATCCCTGTTTTTGATAGCGTCAGCGCAGGTTTCGGTTGTTACGCAGACAGCAGTGCGGTTGGCTATAAGCCGACTTATCTTTCAAATATTGCTGAGGCGGGGGATTTTCTTTGGATAAATGTTAAAGGCGACAGTATGTCCCCGAAAATCGAAAACGGCGACACTATCCTTGTCCGCAGACAGGAGAGCGTTGAAAACGGCAGTGTTGCGGTTGTTATGATTGAGGACGAGGCGGTTGTAAAAAAAGTCAAATACGGCAAGGACTGGATTGAACTGCATTCCTTTAATCCATATTACCCTGTCCGTCGCTTTGAAAAGCAAGAGGCAGAAAAAATCAGCGTTGTGGGGCTTGTAAAAGAAGTCTGCAAAAAATTGTAACCTATGGATAACTTGTTTTTGAAACCAAAAAGTAAGTATATCCTAACGGATTTTACAACATTTTCAGCAAAAAAACAGCTAATTTTATTGAAAATATTAAATTTACCACTTGATTTTTTCAAAATCATCTGTTATAATGAATGCAAGGATTTGAACAATCCGAAAACTTTTAAGGAGGATTACAACAATGGCTTATAAAATTACTGACGCTTGTATCGCTTGTGGTGCTTGTGCAGACGGATGTCCTGTAGACGCAATCAAGGATGGCGATATTTACACAATCGACGCTGATACATGTATCGACTGCGGTGCTTGTGCAGATGCTTGTCCTGTAGGCGCTCCTCAGGCTGAATAATCAAAGTACTTAAGAACCGGCGGAAGGTTAAACCTCCCGTCGGTTTTTCTTTATGTCAGTTCATCAAGTCTGCGGTTTATATCCTTTATCTGCTCCTCAACAACAGGCATACGTCTTGCAAAATTGTTGTGTTCTGCAACACGGTTTTCCAGTTGCTCCAAACGGTAGGCTGTCAGCTTTGAACTGACTAATATTCCGCCAAGAGAACCGCCTAAGGTTCCTACAAGGCTGATAACCGCTACAATTATGGAATTATCCACCTCACACCTCCGTTGTCGTTTCGTTGACCTGAATTAAGCTAAGTGATTCATTAGTCAGCATTACCGCCGCATTATATTCCGCCTCTGAAATAAAGGGCAGTGCGCAGTCTTTATCCCCTATCTCCGAAGAGTATGTGTTGTTTATGGAATTGTTTTTTCTCTTGCTGAATAAACGTCCGACGGCATAACCATAGGGGAAATATTTGCTTATTGTACTTGCCTCATAAGTTCCGGGCGGATAAATCTTGCTGTATACGAATGTAACACCGCAGTCGTTGTCTACAACCGATACTGACGAACCATAGCTTGTGGTTGACGCACCGCCGTCCTCTGTTGCGGTCTTGAAACCAAGACGGTATTTACTGGTTGTTGTGCCCATTTCTTCCAGTTCAACGTGAAAACCTGCGCAGTAGTAGTTGGGCGAAGTTTTTAAAACACCCATTTCCTGAAACATCATACTGCCGTATACAGGAATGTCAGGAAATTCGTCAGGAGTTTTTGAGCTGACTTCATCTACCTTAATGCCGTTAGGAGCTTTCCCGCCGTTTGCGTAGCAAGGTATTCCCTGTATTATAATCGGATTGTTGGGACCGCCATACCCGATTTTATTCCCCGCAATATATTCGGTCTGCGTGTACTCATGGAGTAAATATTTTGCGTTCGCCTCCTGAATTATTACGGCATTTTCAATGTTGGGCAACCCGATAAGTGCGCCCTCTTCATCGAAATCTAAGCCCTCGCCGATTTTTGCAGCCACAAGGTGATTTTCTGATTCATCGTCCTCTGTTATTTCAATGCCATTTCCTGCAACATAAGACTTTCCCGCTTTAGCAACCAATGCTCCATTGTCAGCGAATTCCAACCCCGCACCGATTTTTACAGCAACCTTACCGCCGCCTATTTCAATGCCGTCACCTGCAGTTAAATCAATAGCAGAAATGCTGCCGTCCTCGTTTACGGTAAAACCGTTGGCTAACTTAAGACAAAGATTTCCCTTATCGTCTATATCCAACCCTGCACCGGTTGCGATTGTTATAGGGCGGCCGCCAAATCCGTTTTCACCCTTTGTCTGCTCGTCTATTGCTCCTGAGGGATTGTCCGCAAAGGTCAGACCGTCACCAAGTCTTACCTTTACCTTTGAACTTCTCATGCCCCAAATATCGTCAGCAAAGTAAAAGTCTGTCGGCGTCAATCCGTCCCCTAAGGTAAGACCGCCCTTCTGCCTTGAATTTGCCCATTTAAGGCTTAAGCAATGGTCAATGTACGGCTCAACATCTCCGTCTGTGACGTTTTCGTCAGTGATACCTGTGTTTGCGTCATTGCTGGTAATTATTTTTACACCACCAAATTCTGTCGCACTTGCCTCTCTTATGGAAATTCTAGGATTTGTGCCGTCAGGACTGTCGATTTTTATACCCTCGCCCTCATAGATTGTCCCAAAACCGCCGCCACCTGCATTATCAATTTTCTTCTCAAGCTGAGAAATTACCTTTACTGCCTGTGGCTTATCGGTGCTATCTTCTGTTTCTTCGCCTTCCTCAAAACCGTCAGAAAGTTGGGCACTTGCGCAGACTATAGAGTGAAAACCACGATACCGCCATTCCTGTCTTGTGACAAGCCCCACAACGCTCCTTCTTTGGTCAATATCCCCTTCGGAGCAGCGCAGTACATCTCCCACATCAAGGGCAGGGTCACCATAAATTTCTGCGGTTATGCCTCTTTGTTTAAAGCTGTCCACAAAGGTCAGCCAATCTGCATTTATACTGTCACATTCGCCCTCTGTTTTACTCTCAAGAAGGGGGTTTTTTTCAAGGGTGTATATTGCCCTTGCCGCCTGTTCATCATTCTGCGTTATTGTTGACTTATAAATTTTACGCTCACTTCCGCTGTAAGCACTTATTGACGCAATCCACGCTCTTGTGTCAGTTACGTAAATGCTGTCACGCTCAAAAGAAGTGAGCTTTTTGTCAACCACAATCTCCAGCTCCTCTTCAGGTGAGGTATAGTATCGGGCGGAGATTATCCATAGCTTACCCTCACGGTCAATTACAGCATAACCGCAAAGCATTACCGCACACCATTCTATAAGGTCACGGCAGGATTGTATCTGCTTTGATGTGGGATAAACTGTAACTGCCGTATTCGGTAAATCCGGCTCAATTCCGCCGAATTCCACTCCGCATCGCTGACAAACTGCGGTAATAATGCTTTCTGCAGTGCCGCTCATTTCCCTTATGCTGTCCCCTAAATCGCAATCAAAAAGAATACCGTAATCGTAGGCGGTAAGGGTTATTGTACTGCGCTTACGTTTAACCGAAGAGCCGTCGGCAATATAAATACCCATAGGCACCTGCTCCCAGCCGTTTGCGGTTTCTATTTCGTAAGTAAGTCTTATTTTCGCCCCCGAAAAATCACGAAGTAAAGCATTGTCCTCAAAAAAGCCTATTTTCATATAGCCTAAGTTGAAGGTGCCGATACGGTATTCGGAGCATAATTCGTGTACGATTTTCAGTGACCCGCTGACAATATTGCTGTCGCTTAATTCAATTTCCGTACCGTCAGTCAGTGTGACCGTACCGCTTATTCTGTCTTTTATAACATTCTTCAGTAGCGCCTCTTTATAGGCGTCGCTCACATTATACATTGCCCCTCCTTAGTATTCTATCAGCTTACAGCTTATTTCCCAGTAACTTCCTGCGGGAGCGCCCTTTTGCTGATAAAACACGCTTTTCAGATTTTTCGCAAACATATTCAGGTCTGAATATCCTGCCGTTGCCGGGTCAAGCAGACTTACTTCCAGTAACGGCTCTGAAAGGTCAACCCTTAGTCCCTCTGCCTGTGTACCGTTAAGTATCCATTTCACATCGCAGGTTGTTACACCCTGACGTATGCGGCGACGGTGCATAAGCCCTGTTTCGTCGGAGCGACGGCTGTCGGTGCTGTCAATATCGTCATTATCCACCGCATAATAGGACGGTGTAGGCAATTCCTTGCCGTTGATTTTAAGAAAATACATTTTTTCCACCTCAATTTCTTCCGTTTGTTATGCGGCTCCGTGAGGAATTGTAAAAACCTACCGATTCTCCCACCTTTTCGCCGTCAAGCTCAACGGTAGTGTATATTTCAATGGGTCTGTCCTGTTTTTCAGCGGCTGACCCGTTTTCATTCACGGCACCTATAAGGGTTTCTCCTTTTCTCAGGCTCAGTACATTTGCCGCCGCTCCTGAAATTCCCTCAACCTCTGAAAAGGGAGCCTTTTCGGTTTCTACAGCGGCATCTGTCTGTGCCTGTCGGGCAAATTCAGTTGTAAAACCGCTGTCGGTTGCCTCAACACTGATACCTGCCATTGTTTCAGCAGAAGATTTCGCAAGTGCAACGGTTCGTTCAAGGCTTTGATTTACCGCGTTTATCTTCTGCTGAAAATCCTCTGTCTGTGCCGTTACAATTACATTCAGTTGTTCAGTTGTCATTTCCTTCTCCTTTTATTAATCATCTTAAAAATGCCTCATTCGGTGTTTTGGGAAACTGCATAGGCGCATTAACCGCAGTGCGACAAAGGGCGGCGATATTGAATGCCAACAACTCATTCCTGCGGTAAGAATCCTCAAGGCGTTTCCTTTCTTCCGCCGCCCTCACGTCTATCAGCTCCCTCATTTCACAAGGGGTCATTTCCCACACTGTACGGGGATTGTCCACATATCTCAGCACTGAATGATAAAGTGCTGAAATAAGCATTACGGCTGAGGAGTATCCTCCCCGCAATCGAAAAAACCCGAACAATCCAGCGCCCTTTCAATAATGCCGTTCATTTTGCGGAGTGAACCGCCCTCAGTAATGAATTCATCATAAATCATACACACCGCACTGCGGGTTATTTCGGGATTAAAACCTGACATAAGGCTATAAAGAAACTCTATGACAACCGTAACTTCATTAAGCCTCTCCATACCGCTGTAAACCGAACAGGAAAGCCTTTCCTCTAACCCTATTGCAGCAGCGGCGGTAAGTCTTAACATATAGCTTTTGCCCCCTGCGTCAAGAGTGATGAAGGGGATTTTTTTCTTTTCGTCCATAGCAATTCCTTTCTTTAGTCAAGGCTATGAGTCAGCTTTGTGTCGGGGATTGAGGTAATGGTAAATTCCATTACTCCGTCAGGGTTCATGCTCTTTATTTTTGTGGCAACCTGACCTGTCCAGCTAAAATAAGTCCCGTCGGGAAACTCTAAACGCTGACCTACACTTTCGCCGCTGTTTTCGATTGCTCTTGCCGCCGCAAAGGCTGCCGCAACCTGCCCTGCTGTTACATTAGGGTTATCGCTTTCGCTGTTGTAGTAAAAACCGAAGGTAAGGTCATCATACTTGTAAAGTCCGCCGATATATCGGTGAGCAGTATCAAGCAGGTTTGTGACCTGCTTTCTTTCACGGCTGCCTCCCATATCGGGAGTTGATTTAAGTCCGTAAAGGCACTGCCCGTTAAGATAAAATTTTGTTCCGCTGGTTATAAGCTCCATTTTCTTCTCCTTTCATTATCCAAGCGTCAATATACGCCCTGCCGCCTCATCTACGCCGCAGCGAAAACGCATACACTTTCTTGGTTTATGCTCGTCATAAATGCTTTCTGCAAGGCTCCTTATAAAACCTGCCGCAGTCAGTAATGCGCTGACGTTTACTGCAATTTCCTCTGTTGCTTTTGCATTCTCTCCGTAAATATCAACCTGAATTGTAATACGGCTGACACGGTCAGTATTGTTAATAACTACCTGAGCCTCATTTTCTGTTTCAGTTATGACAATTACAGGAAGGCTGCAAAAATTCTCGTTAAAGGACAGCTCTACCGGTGCAACTTCCTTCAAAAGCTCCGCCACATAAGGCTTTATATCAATCATAAAAGTTCCCCCTTAAATATCTCTCCCGCTTTTTTAGCACCCTCGCTGATGCCTTTGGAAAGAAAGGGCTGAGGCCTTTGCTTTGAAGTCCCCAGCTCCACCATTGCCGCATACTCAACGTCAGTAAATATGGTTGCGCTCTTCTTTGCGGGTAAAAGAGTAATGCTGTTTTTAAGCCGCCCTGTCCTTACCGGGCAATGCTCCTTTGCTTTTTCGCAGACAAGCTGTGCGGTAAGTAAAACGGCTCTTCTCACCTTATCCGCTGAATATTTAATCATAACTTCACCGCCGTTGCTGAAATATGGTCTGAAAAATGCTGCACCTCAGTAATTTCATAATCAGGCTCATCACCGTAAATCCCGGCTAAGTCGCCGCATTTAACTCCTGCGTCCTTGCACAAAATAAGGCGAAGGGTCTTTTTCTCTCTTTTGCCCTGTCTTTCTTCAGCGGTGCCACTCTTGACCCTTTGTATATCCGCATAGACAAAGCCAAGAAGGACAGGTACAGGCGCACTGCCGATATAATCGGTTGCTGCACAGTCAACATTGTAAATATCAACCCTCTTAAGTCTGCTCTGTAGCAGCTGCACCAGGCACCCCCACCTTTCTAGGATAGTTTTTCAGTCGCCTTTGGATTTGCAGAGGTAAATCTGCCGTAAATTCAGCAGTCAGCTCCCCTTCACTACGGCGGGTTTCACCTTCAGCACCGCTGCGGTTGAAATAAATAAGGGCGATTTCCGCCTGAACATCATAAAGCTGTTCAGGAACGAAATCCCGCCCTGTAATATCTTTAATCGTATTCTCCGCCCTTAACAGAAGTGCGTCAGCCTTATCATCAGCCACCGTTACTCCTTCAGGCAGGAATAATGTAAATAGCTCCTTTGCCGTATATTTCATAACTTCCCTCTCTTTTTTACCTTTGTTAAATGCAATATGGGGTTAGTCAGGGG
>JAZUOE010000047.1:0-2438 GCA_045604505.1 Ruminiclostridium sp.
GTGGTTGATATTCTCAACAGCTACCTTGAACTTACTACAAGCTGTATTTTCCGTCACGGCGGCACTCTTGACAAATTCATAGGCGACGCTACAATGGCAGTGTTCAATGCGCCTTTCGACACTGAGGATTATGTGTATAAGGCTGTACTTGCCGCATGGGATATTGTTCAGGGCGGTAATAAAATTGAAGAGCAGTTTGTCGAACGTTACGGAAAGCACGTTGGCTTTGGCGTAGGTGTAAACTGTGGTCCTGCCGTTGTTGGCAACATCGGCTGCGACTTCAGAATGGACTATACAGCTATCGGCGATACCGTAAATACTGCCGCACGACTTGAGGCAAACGCACCAAGAGGCACTGTATACATCAGCAACAGCGTTTATGAACAGGTCAAGGACAGGATTACAGTAACAGAAGTTGGAGAAATTCCCCTGAAAGGTAAATCTAAAGGCGTGTTTGTTTACTCAGTAACGGGTATAAATGAGTTAGGTGAATAAAAATAAGGGCACTTCATTTTTTGAAGTGCCCCTTGCTTTTATACAATAACAATGTTTCTTCCGCTTTCCTTAGCTTTATAAAGCTTTTCGTCAGCCTCTTTGATGTTATCCTCAATAGACTTAAGTGAACTCAGCTCCTGACAGCCAAAGCTCATGGTAACCTTTATATCAAGGTCTTCAAAATGACAAACAGAATCCTTTACAAGTATTCTCATACGCTCAGCGATTTCAGCCGCCTCTGAAAGATTTGTGTCAGGAAGAATGGCAATAAATTCTTCACCGCCCCAACGATAGATGCCGTCGCAATTGCGTACATTTGCACTGAATATATCAGCTACATGCTTAAGCACTGCGTCACCGGCGTTATGGCCGTATGTATCATTAACCTTTTTGAAAAAGTCAATGTCGCAAATAAACATGGACACACTGCGGATATTATCATTATCCTCAAGAATCTTGCTGTAATTGTTCTTATAATCGTTGTAAAATCCCATTCTGTTTTTAAGCTCAGTCAGCTTATCATGGTGGGAGTCATCAAGGAATGTCTGCGATTCAAGAGTGATGCCGCAAATAAACGCTGCAAGAGATAATCTGCGGCAATCTTCTACAAGGTCAAATTTGCCTTCGTTATCAAGCTTATTTATTGCCTGATAAGCGCCGATAAATTCACCCTTACAGTTAGAAATAGGCATTACAAGAATGGATTTTGTAACATATCCTGTTTTCTTGTCAACATCTGAATTAAAATCAGGGTGGTTATAAGGGTCATTTGTAATGATTGCCTTACGCATAGCAAGGGCTTTGCCTACCATTCCTGTACCCTCAGGTATTGTAATTCTGCCTGTGCCGACTGCTGCGGTTGTCCATAATTCATGCTTACGCTTATCCCATTTCCAAAAACTTGCACGGTCAGCATTTACTAATGTACGTCCTAAATCTGTAAGCAAACGGAAAATCTTAGCGTGGTCATCTGAAACATCATCATCAGAGCAGCACATTTCCTTATATAAATTTTCTGTGATAGAAAAAATACTATTTAAAAGTTCATCGGAATTAATAGTCTGCATAATTTCAATCTCCTCCTGTGATTTGCTTTTATTATAACACTTTTTCCTACATTTGTAAATAATATATAGACAAATTTTTAAAAAATTAGTGACAAAATCTTTCATTTGTGATATACTGAAATAAAATAAAGCAAAAGGACGTAAAACATGGGCAGATTTTTAATTATTCCACAGCTTTCGGATATTGAGAGCAGCCTTTCACTTGCGCAAAAATACGGTTTTGGTTTTGAATATAACGATTTTTTCATGCCTGATGTACTTGATAATGCTGATGAGCTTGACGAAAAAATCTCAAAATACAAGAGTTTTAATCTTCCCGACTACTGCACACTTCACGGTGCTTTCTTTGACGTAATTCTTTTCAGCTATGACAAGAAAATCCGTGAAATCGCAGAGCTGAGAATAAGACAAAGTCTTGATGCTGCCTTAAAAATAGGGGCAAAAGGTGTTGTTTTTCACACAAATCATAGTCCTCAGCTAACTGCCGACTCATATATAAATGGTTGGCGTGAGAGAAATATTGAATTTTGGAGCAAAATCCTCCCTGAATACAGTAGCATAAATATTTATATGGAGAATATGTTTGACAGCTCTCCCGATATGTTGGTAGGGTTAGCCAAAGAGCTTTCAACCTTCAACAATTTCGGTATCTGCTTTGACTACGCTCACGCTGAGGTTTTCGGCGGCGGTGCTGATAAATGGGTGGAGAAAATCGCACCTTATGTAAAACATCTCCATATAAACGACAATGACTTAAAAGATGACCTTCACTTAGCAGTGGGCAGCGGAAAAATTAATTGGAATAAGTTTGCAGAGTATTATAAAGCCATCTTCTCAGACTGTACAACCCTCATAGAAGTAACCGGCAAGGAAAAA
>JAZUOE010000048.1:0-6111 GCA_045604505.1 Ruminiclostridium sp.
ACCTTTAATTTTATTGTTTGCTCTGTTGTAATTGTGCTGCTTTCATCAATTTACACGCACGAAATGTTCCACTCAATGGAAACACTGCGCAAGACAAATGATGATTTGAACTTCCTCGCAAATTATGACGCTCTTACTAAGCTGCGTAACCGCCACCATATTTCTGACGTATTCCATATTTACGAAGAGGGAACCGCCCCTTTCTGCGTTATACTCGGGGATATTGATGATTTTAAGCGCATTAACGACACCTACGGTCACGACTGCGGCGATAAGGTGCTTGTCAGCGTTGCTACCCTTATAAACAAAGAGGTTGGCGAAAAAGGTGAGGTTTGTCGCTGGGGCGGAGAGGAAATACTTGTTATTCTTTCAGGCAAAAGTGATGAATGCCTTGATTTAATGGAAAAAATCAGACTTATGATACAAAATCAAAGATTGAGTTACAACCGCAGAGAAATAACAATGTCAATGACTTTCGGTTTTGCCGACTACAGCGAGGCTATGAGTATTGAAAAGTTGATTTCTATTGCCGATTCAAGATTGTATCAGGGTAAGAAAAACGGTAAAAATCAGATTGTTTATCAGAAAATCAATTAAATAGCGAAAGGCACAACTTTTGTTGTGCCCTTCGTTTTTAGTTTATAATTGCTGTTGCCAAATTCAGGTATGCGGCAAACGTCACCCATATTAAATAAGGTATGTTGATATAGGCGGCAGTTGTGTTGATTTTTCTGAAACTTAAAATCATGGCAATGATAAGCGCCCAAAGGGCGATAATAACTACAAAAGCCACCCACAACGCCTCAAAACGGAAAAACACAATGCTCCATGAAAAATTGACCGCAAGTTGCGTCCAATACAACGTCAACGCCTTGTTTTTGTCACGATTGCCGCTTGAATAAATAAGGTATGCAGAAAAGCCCATAACTGCGTATAAAATCACCCATACAACAGGAAAAAGCCAAGACGGCGGCAGTAAAGGTGGCTCTTTATATTTAAGAAAGAAGTCCGAAAATCCCCCTGAAAGTAAGGCTGACACTGCGCCAACAAGCTCTGCTGAAATAATAAAAATAAGTATATCTCCGATATTATGCTTTTTCATAAAGCACCTCCTGTTTGTGATTATTCAAGCTTATGCGTCATATTTAAGTTATATTCTGCAAAAATCCGCTTACCGTTAAATTTACGGAAGGCAGACAGCATATTGTATAATGAAATCACAACAGAAAACCAACATTAAAAATCCGATTAAGAGGCTGCTATACTTAGGCAAATAAATTTTTTGAAAAACACTCAAAAATTTAAAAGTCCCCTGCTACATATAAGCAGAACGAGTTTTTGAGAAAATTTTGAAAAAATTTTTTAAAAAACGCTCAAAAATTTAAAAACCCTCTGCTACATATAAGCAGAAGAAATTAATGCAGCAGCGAACCTTGAAAATTGAATACTTT
Organism: Ruminiclostridium sp.; assembly: GCA_045604505.1. Taxonomy (GTDB): domain Bacteria; phylum Bacillota; class Clostridia; order Oscillospirales; family Ruminococcaceae; genus Ruminiclostridium_E. The sequence goes on from JAZUOE010000048.1 coordinate 1,452, forward strand.
GTGTTGCTAAAATCCCACTGCCCGGTTGTCAGGGCGTAAGTTTGACAACAGCGACTGATTGCGCCTTAATACCGTCAGGGCATCGCCAACGATTAACCTAAAATCTTTTATTCATAAGGAGGAATTAATTATGTCCGATAAAATCAATTACGTAGAATTGGTTCAGAAAATACTTACCGATAAGGAGTTCCGTTACAATGTAAAGGAACGCGATAAAGGTGTCGCAATTTCTTTCGGAATCAACTCCAAAGTCCTTCCCGGCATCAACTACACTTTAACTGTTGATGAAGGCGGTGACTCTAAGCTCCGCAGCTACATTGCAACAGGTGTTGACGAATCGAAAGTTGACGAAATGCTTGAATTACTCAACAAAATCAACGGACGTTACCGTTTCACTGTTTTCAATCTTGACGATGAAAATGATGTTTGCGTAACATACGACTTCGCAGTATACGGCGATGAAGAGGCAACTGCTAATACTGTATTAGACTCCATTTACGTTGTTTCAAGCATCATTGACAAGACTGCTCAGGACATTATGCAGCTAAACTGGAAGAAAAACGAAGAATCAGGTTTCATCTCAAACGATGATATGTTCAGCGAATAAGGAGGTAATTAACTATGGCAGAAAGAAACACACTTTACGCAGACGCAATATACAACTTTTATGTAAACGATGAATGGGTTTTACACCGTACGGACGGTGAGAACGAAACCGTGCTTATGATTCCTATGGGACTAAAAAACGCTCCCGGCTTACTTGGCAGAATTTACATTGAGGATTCAAATGTCGGAAAAATCCGTGCCCGTCTTTTTAGAGAAACACCAAAGGAAAAGAGAACTGAACTCATCAGAACAATAAATAAGCTGAATACTATTTATCGCTTTGTATGCTTTTCCATTGATGATGACGGCGATATTTTCGCAACCTACGACTACTACCTCAACGGTGACCCGCAGCCTGTTGTAGAGTTCACTGTAAGCGCATTCGGAATGTTCGTAAACATTGTGGATAGTTCTATACCCGATTTAGCAAGAACACTTTGGAACTAATATAACAGCCCCGACAAAAGAAAGGAGAAAAGTTTTATGAATGTACAGATAAAATCAAGCAACGGAATTACTACAGTTCCGATTAACACAAAGCTGATGACAGAGAGGAAAATCTTCATTGAGGGTGAAATCAATGAAGAAACCGCTTGTAGATTTGTAAAGCAGGTTCTCCTTCTTTCGTCAGAAAACAGCGAAAAACCCATTGATGTTTTCATCACCTCTCCCGGCGGAGAGATTAACTCCGGCCTTCTTATCTACGACACCATTCAGGGGTGCAAAACACCTATTCGCACCTTCTGTATGGGACGCGCATTCAGTATGGGTGCGGTGTTGTTCGCTTGTGGAAATCATGGACGTTACATACTTCCACATAGCGAGGTAATGCTGCACGAACCACTTCTAGGCGGAAAAGTAGGAGGAAATGCGTCATCAATCCGCTCAATTTCCGAAAGCCTTCTTGAAACAAAGAAGAAACTCAACCAAATACTTGCCCAACATACGGGTAAGACAGAAGAAGAAATCGAAGAGGCTACAAAATTTGACCATTACTACAGCGCTGAAGAGAGCGTAGAATTTGGCCTTGCAGACAAAATTGTTAGCTTTGCGGATATAATGGAGGGTAATATATGAAGACTGACAAAATGATTCTCGGCAACAACGCAGTTTACAGTACAAATTGCGATGAAACAGGCTTAAACAACAACGTTATCGTCTGCGGCAGCAGCGGTTGCGGAAAGACAATGTCAATTTCCGAACCCCGTCTGCTTGAAACCTATAACACAAGCCTGATTGTAACGGTGACAAAGCGAAAAATCGTGGAAAAGTACAAGCCTGTCTTTGAAAAAAGGGGCTATAAGGTGCTTGACCTTAACTTTGTTTCCCCTAAGGAAAGTAACGTTTCCTATGACCCTCTCAGGTATACCTCTTGCTTTGGGGATATAACATTCTTAGCAGAGTCAATTGTGATGTCTGACCCAAGAAAGGAGAAGTCAAACGCTGACCCGTACTGGGATAAGGCGGCTACTTCCCTTCTTACAGCGCTTATGATTCTTGCTATGAAAACCAAAAAGGGTGCAACCTTCAATGATGTGCTGGACCTTTATGAATCCCTTGATTTCTCATCAGATGATGACAGCATAACCTCATCTCTTGATAAGAAATTTGAGGCACTTGCTGAAAATGACCCTAAAAATATGGGTGTATCCTGTTGGAAATCCTTCAGAAAGCTCCCACCCAAAACCGCAAGTTGTGTTTTCGGTTCCTTAAGTGCAATGATTGACAGAATGTTCACACCTGAATTAAGAACAATGATTGGTATGAACACTCCCCTTAATTTCAAGAAAATGGGAACTGAAAAAACCATTCTTTTTGTGACAACCTCAGCTGTAAATTCCTCGCTGAACAGCTTTATCAACATTTTCTACAGTCAGGCAATCAAGGGACTGTTTGAATTTGCTGAAAAGCGTCCCGACGGTAAGCTCCCTATCCCCGTACACATGATTTGCGACGATTTTGCTACAGGCGGAAAGATTGTGAATTTCCCCGAATACATAAGTATTTTCCGTGAAAAGCAGATTTCCGTAACTCTTCTTATTCAGTCTGAATCTCAGCTTGAATCAATGTACGGCAATAATGAGGCAACCACAATTATCAACAATTGTGACACCTATCTTTATATGGGCGGTATGGACTTAAAAACAGGCCGCTCCATAAGCGAACGTATGAACCTGCCGTTAGAAGATGTACTCTACATGCCTATAGGTCAGGAATTCATAATCCGAAGAGGAAATCAGCCTGTAATTACACAGCGTTATGATATTATGAATGACGCTCAGTACAAGAAAATCACTAAGGAGTATACAAAAGCTATCAAAGAAAAGGAGCAGGAAGAAAACTCACGAAAGTAGCACTTGTTCCTTAGTGATTGCCGCCAAGCTGCCAAAATACAACGGCAGCAGCGGCAGCAACGTTAAGTGAATCTACATTGTTCGACATAGGAATTTTCACAGTGTAATCGCACTGTGCGATTGTTTTTTCGGACAGGCCATCGCCTTCCGTTCCAAGAACAATTGCTAATTTTTCCTCTGCCGCAAGGCGGGAATCCGCTACGCTTAACGTGTTGTCACAAAGCGCCATAGCTGCTGTTTTAAAGCCTAGCTGCTGCAATTCATCAATCCCCTGCTCACCAAGATATGTCCATGCAACCTGAAAAACCGTTCCCATGCTGACTCTTGCGGCACGGCGGTACAACGGGTCACTACAGGCAGGTGTCAGGAATACAGCGTCAATGCCAAGCGCTGCCGCTGAACGGATAATTGCCCCGACGTTTGTGGGATTTACAACATTTTCAAGTACAGCAACTCTATGAGCATCTCTGCATATCTGTTCTACAGACGGCAGAGATGCTCTTTTCATTGCGCACAAAACTCCTCGTGTAAGTTTAAAGCCCGTTATACCTGTCAGCACTTGGGTTGGTGCAGTGTATACGGGAATATTGCCGCAACGTGCGATAATTTCCCTTGCCTCGCCCTCAATGTGACATTGCTCGGCAAGAATTGATACAGGTTCATATCCTGCATTCAATGCCCGTTCAATCACCTTAGGGCTTTCCGCAATGAAAAGACCGCCCTTTTTGCCGTAATAATGCTTTAATTCTACCTCTGAAAGCTTGTTGTATACCTCAACACCCTCTGCATTAAGGTCAGTTATTTCAATAATATTCGACATATCTTCTCCTTTTATCATAACTAGAGCCGCACCTGATTGTGCGGCTTTTAATTATTGCGTTTTGCGTTTTACAAGCGCCTCTGTTACATCTGAAAGCACAAGAACACCATTCTGATTATATACATCAATTGTCAGCTCAACAATTCCGTTGCGTTCATTACGGGCGGTGAGCTTTGATACAGTACCCTTGCCTGTCAGCATATCATCAACAAAAACAGGCTTGAACCACTGAATTTTTGTGGACATTCCCGCAATAAGTTCCTCACCGAACAGGTCAACCTCAAGATACTTTGCCCACACCTCAAGAAATGACATAACACCGGGTGCTATCAGCTTTCCGAAAGGGGTGGTTTTGGCATATTCCTCATCGGTATGTAAAGGGATATTGTCGTACCGCTCTGCAAACTGCAGCATACGCTGTTTTTCTATATGGGCAGGTTCAAGTTCAAATTTCATTCCCTCACTAAAATCGTCAAAATACATTTTGTTCTCCTTGAATGTTAAAATCATATTTATTATACGAAATCTTTTGAAATATGTCAACACAAAAAACCACTTCCGATAAACAGAAGTGGTTTTCCATTATGCAATATTAAAGGTCATAGTAGTTTGCAAATTCAGCGGGGTGAGGAATCTTATTGATTGCAGCAGCCTCTGAACGCTTTTTCTTAATCCAAATTTCGATAAGTCTTTCAGGGAATACGCCGCCCTCTGTAAGATATTCGTGGTCAGCCTCAAGCTCGTCAAGTGCCTCATCAAGAGTCTTGGGAAGTGACTGAATCTTAGCCTTTTCTTCATCAGAAAGGTTGTAGAGATTGAAGTCAAAGGGACCCCAACCGCACTTTGAAGGGTCAATCTTATTCTTTACGCCGTCAATACC
>JAZUOE010000049.1:0-10742 GCA_045604505.1 Ruminiclostridium sp.
GATAATATCTTTTTCTCTCCTGAGTTTTTAAGAGAGGGACAGGCACTTCACGACTGCCTTTTTCCTTCTAGAGTAATTATAGGTATTCCCCACGATACAGAGGAATTCAGAGCAAAAGCAACAGCTTTAGCAGAGCTTTTAGTTGAGGGTGCGGAGGATAATAACCCGCCTGTAATGATAATGGGAGCCTCTGAGGCGGAGGCTGTAAAGCTGTTTTCAAACACATATTTGGCTATGAGAGTCAGCTATTTTAATGAGTTGGACACTTACGCTGAGGCTCGTGGTTTAAAGGCAAGTGAGATTATCGGGGGTATGGGATTAGACCCACGAATTGGCGCACATTACAACAATCCTAGTTTTGGTTACGGCGGATATTGTTTGCCTAAGGATACAAAGCAGTTAGTAACAAACTTTATGGGTGTGCCGCAGAATATGATTGAGGCAATCGTAGCGTCTAATGAAACCCGAAAGAATTATATTGTTTCAAGAATACTTGCACGACAGCCAAAGACAGTAGGTGTATACCGTCTTGTAATGAAAACAAAAAGTGATAATTTCCGTGAATCAAGTATTCAGGACGTAATGAAAAAACTTAGTCAGCAAGGGGTAAATGTTATTATTTATGAACCGCTGGTAACAAGCGGACAGTATGGGAGCTTTCAGGTGAATAATGCTTTTGAACAGTTTGCGGCAGAAAGCGACGTAATAATTGCCAACAGAGTAACTCCCGAGCTGGAACCATATATGGAAAAGGTATATTCGAGAGATTTATTTAAGGAAAACTGAAATATTGAGGTTTACAGATATGAGAATATTAGTAACAGGCGGTGCGGGTTTTATCGGCTCACATCTTTGCAGAAGACTTGTCAGCGAGGGCAATTATGTTATATGCCTGGATAATTTGTTTACAGGAACAAGAGAAAATGTAGCTGACCTTTTGGAAGGTGAAAATTTTGAGTTAATTGTACACGATATTACACAGCCGCTGGATTTTGATAACATAGACCAGATATATAACTTGGCTTGTCCCGCAAGTCCGGTGCATTATCAGTATAACCCTGTCAAGACGATTGAAACCAACATTATTGGTGCAATGAATATGCTTAATCTTGCAAGAAAGAATAATGCACGTATCTTACAGGCGAGTACAAGCGAAGTATACGGTGACCCTGCGGTACACCCGCAAAAAGAAGATTACTGGGGAAATGTAAATCCTATTGGTATCAGGTCATGCTATGACGAGGGCAAAAGAGCGGCGGAAACACTTTTCTTTGACTATCACAGACAGTATGGAGTAGATATAAAGGTAGTGCGTATTTTTAATACATACGGACCTAATATGCAGAAGGACGACGGCCGTGTTGTGTCAAATTTCATTGTACAGGCATTGGAAGGAAATGATATTTCTGTTTATGGTGACGGCAGTCAGACACGCAGCTTTTGTTTCATCAGTGACCAGGTTGAAGGAATTATTCGCTTGATGAACAGCAAGACAGGGATTACAGGCCCTATTAATATAGGAAATCCTTGTGAGATTACTGTCAGTGAGTTAGCTGAAAGGGTTATAGAAATTACAAAATCATCATCAAAAATTATATATGAGAAATTACCCGAAGATGACCCGAAAAAGAGAAAACCTGACATTGCTTTAGCAGAAAAATATTTAGGCTGGAAACCGAAGGTTGAGCTTATTGAGGGTTTGAATGCAACTATTGATTATTTTTCTAAGCATTGTTAATTGAGAAACGGTACGTTTAGGAGTGGATAGGGTTGAATATTTTAATTATTGCCGATAAGGGAAATTTGATAAAAATAAGCAGCTATATTAACAGCTATCAGTGTTTTTTCGATAATTCCCATGAGATAACGGTGCAGCACAGTGCTGATGGGCAGCATAATCCTGCTGAATATGACCGGGTTATTGTTGATATTTATAATCTTGATAAAGCAGTAAGAATATATAAAAATACAGGCAGCTTTGATAACCTGTATTTGTGGTTTATGGGCGCACTTATTTCTGCAACAAAACCTGACCTTCTGAATTTAATGCTTGAAAAAGCTTTTCAGAGTAAAGAATGGAATACTGTAAAGCAGATAAACAGAATAAAGGTTGACTTAAACCGTATTATGCGAAAGGCAGTTTTAGATACATATCCTACTCAACTGCAGCTTGAAAGCACAAGTTTTTGTAATGCTCGGTGTATAATGTGCAGCCATTATTATGCGGGAAATCAGGGCGCACTTGATATGAATGAAGAAATGCTGGAAAAACTTACAGAGCTGCTCCCTTATTTGGATATTCTCATTATGCACGGAAATGGTGAGCCTTTTTCAAGCAAATTATTTGATGAGAGTGTTGATAAATATTCAGCCTACAATATCGGTCTGACAACCAACACAAATCTGTCCATATTAACGGACAGGCATATTGAAAAAATAAATAAGTCCTTTGTTAATGTCAGGGTTTCCTGTGACGGCTGCACAAAGGAAATATATGAGGGCATACGTAAAAGACTTTCTTTTGAAAAGTTCGTTGCAAATGCAGCACGGCTCAGAGATTTATGCCCGAAGGTAGATAAAACAATGGCGGCAATTTTAATGAGGCAGAATATTGAACAACTGCCTGAAATGGTTGAATTTGCTGCCGAATATGGCTTTAGCGAGATTATTTTTTCTAATCTTGGCACAAGTCTTATTGTGGGAAATGAAATGGATAATGTTTCTCATTATCCCTATTTAGCGGCAAAACAGCTTAGAATTGCCCTTGAAACAGGAGAAAAAAGAGGCATAAAAGTGACAATCCCCAACTCATTTGATTTAAGCCTGGAAAGTGAACAGAAGTGCGCAGAAGAATTAGAAATAATTCACTCCACTCCATTTTTTAAAGAGGAAAAGGACGTTGCTGCCATAAAGGAATTTGCTGAATCGGTAGTGGGTGAGGAAGGACGAATTGTTGAAGATTTAGCAGATTGTATGTGGGACGAAAATCTGTTTTCCTGTGACGGTATATGTGAGTGGTGTATAGAAAAACCATATATTGATTTAAAGGGCGATGTGTTTGTCTGCTGTATAAATGCAACCTACAGGGTAGGTAACATATTTGATTATGATTCATTTATGGATTTATGGAACAATGAAACATATAAAAAAATAAGAACACTTTTCTATTCGGGAAAATTACCCGGCTTTTGCGATAACTGTCAGTTTATTCTTAACGGTTCATTAAAAAAACTGTCAGTGCCATCACCCGGTGAAGATTTTTATCACCGCAGACGTATCAGTAAATTTTATCATGATTATTGCGAGGAACATAAATTATGAGCGATGAATTAATTTTAGTTGATTTAAACGACAACCCTATCGGACATGGCGAAAAGCTGTGGGCACATCAGAACGATAAGCTCCACAGAGCCTTTTCGGTTTTTATAGTATCAGGTGAAAAAATGCTTATTCAGAGAAGAAATCTGAATAAGTATCATTCGGGCGGACTTTGGGCAAACGCATGTTGTTCACACCCGCGATATGGTGAAACCTTAGATTTAGCAGTCAGCAGAAGGTTACAGGAAGAGCTTGGTATAAGCACACAGGTTAAGGAGCTGTTCCATTTTGTTTACAGAACAGAGTATGAAAACGGGCTGACAGAATATGAATGTGACCATGTTTTTCTTAGCAATTACGAAGGTGAATTTTCTCCCTGCCCTGATGAAATTGAAGAGTTAAAATGGGTTGAAATCAGCGAACTAAAGAATGATGTGCTTAATAATCCGCAGAATTATGCGTCATGGTTTATAATCGCATTGCCTCGTGTGCTGGAATTACTGGAGAAATAATATGTTAAGTAATGTGCTTAAATATTTGCGAACTGATGACTGGTTGGATTCAAAAGTTCCCTTTATGTTTTCGGTTGCGCTTTTCTTTTATTTGTACAACGACTCCGCAATGACAAATCTAGAGGCTTATATAGCTTTTGGTGCGTATTTTCTTTATCTTTCTATGTTTTTGGCATTTTCTTATGTTATAAATGATTTTACAGACATGGATATTGATAAAAAAGTAGGTAAGCAGAAGGTTATGTTTAAACTGCCTAAATGGGCGGTTGTGATATCTATGGTTGTCATGGTGCTGATAGGTGTTTGTCCTATGCTTTTTGTGGTAGAGGATAAGGTGATTTTTCTCATCTACACACTTTTTCTGTACATAACCGGTGCGGCATATTCAGTTCACTGGTTGCTGCGATTTAAAGAAAGAGGAATTATAGGGCTGATAGAATGTTCTGTTGCGCAGAGATGTCTGCCGCTGATTCCGTTATTTTTCATGTTTAAGGTTGACCTGATATTTTTTATCATATTTATAGTTCTTTCATTTATTAATGGGTTAAGATATATCCTTATTCATCAGGCAATCGACTACGAAAATGACATTAAAGCGGGAGTAAAAACCTTTGTGTCAGAAGGACATAATAAGTACAGAACTTACATTGTGGTTGCCTTTATAACAGAGTGTGTTCTATTTTTTGGAGTTTTTCTAAAGCTGGGCATAGATTATTTTTACATATTCTTTATACTTGCCGCTTATTGTGTCTTTGAAAAAATTATTGCCATTGTTGTTACAAAATATATGAATGTAGATTTATTCTGCACTTATTTGGCTATGCCTTTAGAGGCGCTTTATAATGTATTTTTCCCACTTATAACTGCGGCTGTCCTGACATTGAATTCAGGGGTGTACGCAGGTGTACTTGTGTTTTTGATATTGCTGACATTAAAATGCTTTAAAGGTAAGTTAGCATTTATATCGGTGTATATCAAATCAAAGCTGGAAAAACGATAGTCCATAAAATCAGCGAGGTGGTTGTTATGTATAAATACGAAGTACTTGCTCCTGCAGGAGAATTAGCAGCGGTAGAGCCTTTGATTGAGGCTGGTGCCAACGCTGTATATGTAGGACTGGAGGGGTTAAGTTCAAGACCGCAATCATCTGATTTTACCATAAAAGAGATTGAGAGCGCAGTAAAGCTCTGCCACAAGCACGGTGTTAAGCTGTATGTGGCAATTAACGGCTGCATTTCGGAAGTGAAGGTTGCAGCGGTTTATGATAGTTTAAAGGCGCTTGATGAAATTGGAGCAGACGCAATTGTAATAGCCGATTGGGGCGTTTTGGCAAAGGCAGCTACCGTTGTAAAAAAGGCAGAGATACACGCAAGTACCCTTTTGGGCACATATAATGCCGCAACAATCCGCTACCTGAAAAGCTTAGGTGTAACAAGGACGGTATTATCAACAAATCTTTATTTGGACGAAATTGCGTCTATTATAAATTCTGTACCCGATATGGAATACGAAATAATTGCAGACGGCGGTATTTGTTTTAACGATAACCGGATTTGTGAACTTCCTCACACCAATGAGGGTGAAAATTACACGGTTTATTGCCGCCGCAGCTATGAATTACATTACGGTGGTGAGGTATCTCCCGCTAATCGGATTGCCGCAAATCAGATTTCAAGCAGCGAGGTTGCAGATATGTACTTAGAACTTGGAATTTTATCTTTTAAAATTGAGGGAAGGACAGTTGATTATAAATACATTGCTCCCAAAGTGCAGAAACTGCGTCAGGCGTTGGAAAAAGCGGCTGCAAATGACCACTCTGTTTGTTCAACACTCCACTATGTTGCTGAACGCAAAAGAACGGGGGTGCAGTGATGAAAAAGTATATTGGCCTTGAAAATTATGATGAGCTGCAGCCCTCTTGTTTTGAAGAAATCAAAGCAGACGGTTTTATTTTGGGTGACCCGTTTTGTCAGCGCAGAATGTTCAGATACGGCGACGGTGATATGCTTGAATTGGTGCGTACACTTAGTAAAATAGGTAAGGAAATTATATATCAGACACCCATGTATGTAACCGACAGAACCTTGCCGCAGACAGAAAAGCTTATTGAATTTTTGCATGATAAGTATGGAGTAAAAAAGCTTTTGGTGCAGGATATAGGTCTTACAGATTGGATAGTCAACCGTTTTTCAGACGCAGAAATTATATGGGGACATTGGGGCAGAAACCGTAATTCCCTTATGAACCATGATTTTGTTGAGTTTTTAATAAAGCTTGGCATTACAGCAATAGAAACTGACATACCTGAACGAATTAATTTAATTCCTAAGGCAGGGCTCCCTGTTTATGCAGTGTATGGAAACATTATGTACAATACGCTTTCGAGAGAATGCTATAACGCCTATATGTTAAATAAGTTTGACGGCTGCCGTGAGAGAGAATGCAGAGGAGAAATGACCCTTTGCAGCGGCAATTTTAAGATGACTGTTGACGGTCATATTTTAGGAAAAAAGTATCAATATCCTGATAATACTGCTTTTTTTGAGGCGGTTAAGGGAAATACAGAAAATATTATGATTTATGCTGCTGATTACGAAAAAGCGGCAAAGCTTATAAATAATCTGAACAATGAGGAGAAATAAAAATGATTTCAGTTGTCATTCCTGTTTATAATGAGGAAAAAAATATTATGAAAACCCTTAATGCCTTATACAGCAATACAATTCTGCCTGATGAGGTGATTATGGCAGACGGCGGCTCTACAGATAAAACTGTTGAACTAGTCAAGAAAAATTACCCTCAGGTTATTGTTATTGACAATCCAAGAAAAAACGCTGCCTCAGGCAGAAATGAGGGCATAAAAAGAGCAAAGGGCGATATTATTGCTTTTACAGACGGTGACTGCATTGTTGCGGAGAATTGGATTGAAAGCATTGCCAACGCATTTAAAAACAATGACATTGACGGTTTAGGCGGAAAGGTTATGGTTGCTCCGCCGGTTAATCACATTGAGGCATATTGGGGTAATCTTGCCTGGAATCTTATTATGAATTTTGGTGATGAGCCTTATAAGGTTGATAAATGCACATTAAATGACGCTTTTGTAACGGCAAACTGTGCATATAAAAGAAAGCTGTTAGTAAAGCTAAGAGGTTTCAGCAACTGGTTTGCAAACAATGCTGAAGATGTGGATTTATGCTGGAGAGCGGTTAAAGCGGGAGCAAAGCTTATGTATATTCCTGATGTTCAGATTTACGCTCATAATGTAACAACCAAAAAGGGTGTAGCTCAAAAAAGCTTTAGAAACGGATATTCAAGTAGTAAGCTGCAAAAAAGATACGGCAGCAAGGTGAATTTTGACCCTAACATTTACCGTATGCTGGGACACAACATTATCGGCGTATTTAAAGGCGAAAAGGACGCCGATTTAAACGTGTTAGAGCTGACCTGTCACTTAGCGGGGAAATATTATGGCAGTGTTATGGAGCAGGTTATTAACGTATAAACAGGAGGAAAGTATAATATGAGTGGAAATTTATTTTCGGACCTTTACAATGTTAAAGAGAATATGTTTCATAAGAATGCTAAGGACGAGATAGCAGCTCTTCGCAGCAGCGTTTCAGCCTGTATTGAACAGGAAAAGGCTCCTGAAAAGCTGCATTATCTTATGTTTAAAATGACAAACCGATGCAATTCCGATTGCGAATACTGTCCTCATTCCATAAGCAGAACAGGAAACGAAACAAAGAACGATATTTCAAAAGAAACTATTCTTAATACTATCCATGAGGCTGCACAGCTTGGCGTTACTGCAATTTCTGTTAATGGCGGTGAACCGCTGACAAGACCTGATATATGTGAAATTATAAAGGCTATAATTGACGAGGGTATTGTGCCTGTTCTTATGACAAATGGCTTATTATTGCCCTCTATGTGGGAACAGCTTGGTGAACTTGGTTTAAAATATGTTATCATCTCCTTTGACTCAATGATTAAAGAGGTGTATGAAAAACAGCGTGGCTGCAGCTTTGAAAGAGCGTTGGCAGGTATAGAGGCTGCTGTAAAAATGAAAGAAAAATACGAGAATGTTGAAGTTCACGTATCATCTGTATTAACAAGAGATAATCAGGACGATTTTATAAATCTGGTTGAATATATGACCTCTAAAGGCATTAAAACTCAAATCAGCCCATTTCATAATTATCTTCAGCTTAAGGAAGAAATTTCTATAAGTGAAAGAGATAAAATCGAGGCACTTGTTAACAAGCTGCTTAAAATGAAAGAGGAAGGATACCTGATTGCAAGTTCGACAGGCTTTATCAAGCATTTAACGGAATTTTTCTGCGAAGGAAAAAATGTTCCTGATGATTACTTATGCAAAATCGGTTATACAAATCTGTTCATTGACGCACACATGAACGTAAAGCCTTGCTGGTCTGAGGCAATTGGTGCAGTTGGCGTTTTGGGTGAAAACAGCTTGAAAGAAATATGGAACAGTGACCGTATGCAGCTTTGCCGAAAGAAAATGCTTGATTGCAAGTGTGAGGGCTGTTGGTATATGTGTACCGGCGAAGTGACAATGCTGCTGGATAATATGCTTGATTGATATGGTAGGAGATAGTAATGCGTAGGTTTATAAGAAAGATAACAACAAGTCATTATTATGCGAATATTTTTAAAAAGAATAAGGTGAAAATTTCACAGCTTTATTCTGTTTTGGCCGATGAGCAGTCAAAGTTGGTGCTTAATGGCATTTTAAGTGCATATAAAGTTATTTTCAGAAAACCTGCGTACTATTTTACAAGAATAGCTGATGAAGAATGCAGCAGCTACCATTTTACCGCAAAGGACGGTTATAAGGTTTACGGTACAGTAAATCCCTATTTTAAATCAGAAATTTTTTCGCTGGATAAGGGTATGGTATACCTAGACGGCGGCGCTTATATTGGTGATACAATACAGTTGTTAGTGGAAATTTTAGGCGGTCCTTGTAAATATATATACTCCTTTGAACCTAATGATGAAAACTATAAAAAAATGACCGCTGCAGTAGAAAAATATGGCTCTGCGGTTAAGTGTATCAATGCGGGATTGGACAACCATGACGGTACAGTGTCCTTTTTAAAAGCAGATTCAGGCTCAAGAATTTCTGATGATGGTGCAGGAAAAATACAGGTGATAGATATACGAAGATTTCTGTCAGAATTAACTGAAAATCTGCCAACCTTTATAAAGCTGGATATAGAGGGTAAGGAGCGGGACGTTATTGAGGCTATGAGTGATTTTATAAAAGAACGAAAGCCTGATTTAGCAATAAGCGTTTATCACAGCTTAGAAGATTTATGGGAAATACCTTTGCAAATTCACAGAATAAGCCCGGACTATAAAATCTATTTGCGGCATCAGTCGAATTATTTTACCGAAACGGTTTGCTATGCCACATTGTAGGTATTGAGGTATTAAAATGTACGGTGTTTTTGAACCACAAAAAAGAGCAATGTCTATAGAAGAGGAAGAATACACACGTTATGAAAGCGGCAGATGTGTTGCTTTATACGACGGTAAACCCTCTGACCTGCTGTTACCTATGCTTGATGAATGCATTTTTAATGCAGATTGGACGAAAGCGTTTATCAGTCCATTTACGCTCATTTTAATAAAAAAAGATTGCCGACAAATGCTGATAACACAACATTTGTTCGGCAGTGGTAAAGGTTTGTACCTATGTAAAAGGAGTGGCATTATTTATTTTTCGTCATCTTTGCGAAGATTAAAAAAGCTGACAGGAATGCCCTTTAAATTAAATGTACCAATGCTGCCTCATTATTTCTATAACGGATTTCTTGCAGGACGGCACACACTTATTGAGGGTGTTCAAAAGCTAGAGGCAGGGACTTATGCGGTTATTGATGAAAATGGCATTCACAAAGGCGCTTTATCTTTTGCCTTTGATGATACAGCAAATAGCCCTGAGCAGCAGTACCAATCTGCGTTGGAAAGCAGCATTTATGATGTTGTCAACGATATAGAGGGTGACATTTCTGTTGCGCTTTCAGGCGGATATGACTCTAATTGTATTTTACATAGCATTAAGAAAAATTGGCGGAATAAAAAAGTCAATGCCTTTTCAATCGGCGGCGCAAGGGGAGTTGACGAAACTAAAACTGCTGCAAAAATTGCAGAGTTTTATGATGACGTCAGCTTTAAAACTGCCTTTGTCACTCCCGATACATTAAGGTCGTTAGATGAAATCGTGTCGATATTAGAGGGCGCTGTTTATGAGCGTGGAATATTTCTCCAATATGAGTTAGCTAAGCTGCTGAAAGCTAATTCAATAAGCAATCTGATTTGTGGCGAATGCGCAGACCAAGTTTTTCATCAGAATACTTATAATGCAATTCCTGAAAATACTTTTCTGTACGGTTATATGGACACGCCTTGTCAGATGGCTGCATACACTGTTCTGCCGAAAAACAGAACGATGATGAGTGCATTCGGGGTTGATGCAAGATACCCGTTTTTGACACCTCAGATGTTGGATTCAGGGTATAAAACCCGTTTTCTTAACGGAAAAACAAAGGAATTTCATAAAGCGCAATGTAAGAAAATTCTGCCCAAAGAAGTACTTGATTTAATAACCAAGCAGGGTGGCTCAACCAATTTGGATTCATTATTCCCTGAAGGATATGAATGCTCAAAAGAATTGGAAAAATGCAAATATTACTCTTCTGATTTTATGCTGACAGGGAAATATGACCATGATGAGGCAGTGAGAGATTATTATTTATCCTTACTGTATCTTGAATCCTTTGAAAAGCAGTTTTGTGATGAGTAAATAGAATGCGGAGGTAGACAAATTGTTAAATATAGAGCTTTTTAAAGATTTATTGTATTCTAGATTTTGTGATTGTC
>JAZUOE010000050.1:0-6426 GCA_045604505.1 Ruminiclostridium sp.
TATCAACAACAAAAAAGGAATGATAAAAATGGCTGTTAAAATAGATACAATTATGCTGAGATACTTTGTCCCATTTAGTTTCAGTTGTCCCGATGATGATTCATTTGCTAAAGCTGTAAAAACATTCAAAGATAAATATAATTCTACTACAAAAAAATCAGCAGCAGAAGATGATTTTTTCTCCAACATCAGCAGCTTGTATGACGAAAATAATCCTGCAGGTATCGGAGAATTTATTGAAATTTCAGATAACCTGCCAAAGCTTGAGAGTGCTGACAGAAGATACAGTATAGATATAACACGCTGTGGCGTTTATCTTCACAAAAATGGGTTAGGTATCCTTTGGTATGAGGTAAAGCCGCATAATTCCATAACCAACGACGTTAATACACTCTACCGTTTTCAGAATACATTCAAGGAGCTGACTATACATAACAATCCATTTAAATGGCAGACTGCTCAGCGAAAAAAACAGGAATTCAGCAAAGAATCAGGCGAAAAACGAATTACTGTAAATTCAGAAGAAATTATCTCCCTTGCAGCAGATTTTGGTCTTGATATGACAGGTAAATTCCCTGAAAAAGGTATTGTTCTCGAAAATGGAAAGGTGATTATAGAATATACCGAGCATAGTGAATTTCATCAGGGACTTTGGATAAATGAGTTATTGAATGGACTTGATAACCTTCATTTTATGCCTGAAAGATACAAGGGTGAAAACAGGATTCCTATTCCCGATAAGGCTCTTTTGTGCAATTACACATTGTTTTCTGCCGACAGCGATGAAGAACGCATGGACTATATGTTCCGTATGACAAGCGGTTATAGTGAAAGCTACAACAGAATTGACAACATAGACGAAAATTGTTTCATTCCGTTTAAAAACACATGGTGGTACGCAAAGCAAGAAGGCATAGGACAGTATGTACTTATTGATGATAACCCGAAACGCACCGCTTTTCACCGTGACCTTGCTATAAAACGCATGGAAAATTATTGCTACCTTTACGTACTTGTATTGCAGCAGCATTATAGTCTGCTGGAATATTCAAAGCGTATAGGAAATTTATCTACCGTTGCAAAAAATGGTAAAAAGCATTTAAAAGAACTGCATAGCTGCGTTGATGATATGAATATATTCTTTATGAAAAACACATTTCCGGGAATCAGCCATATTTCACATCAGAACAGCGTTTACAGATACCTCAGAGATATTTATGATATAAATGAATTCTTTGATGAAACCAAAAACGGACTTGAGGCTGTAACTGAAATGTATGAAAAATACCGTGAAGAACGTACTTCAGACCGACTATTTTTATGTACCATAATCGGGGCAGTATTTGTTATTGCTGAAACGCTGATAAACTTTAAAGAGTTGGTATTGATGACAGGTATGGGAACGGAAAACAGCATTTCTCAATGGATAGGTATTGCCGTTCTGCTTGTAATTTCTGTTATTGCGGCGCTTATTGTTTGGGGAATTTGGAAAGGGTTCAAAAAATAAATAAACAGTAAATACTATCAAAGGAAAATTTCTATGAATTACAATATAAGAAAAATTAAAAAGGAAGAGCTCAATTTTTTAAGTGATTTCTTGTATGAGGCAATATTCATACCCGAAGGAGTTGCACCCCCGCCAAAATCTATTATAGAGCAACCTGAATTACAGCTCTACATTAAGAATTTCGGCGAAGAAAAGGACGATATTTGCTTTGTAGCAGAGGTTGACGGGAAAATTGCAGGAGCAGTTTGGGTTCGTGTAATGAATGATTACGGACATATAGGCGATGGTATTCCGTCATTCGCAATCTCCCTTTATAAAGAATACAGAAATCATGGAATCGGAACACAGCTTATGCTGACTATGCTGAATGAACTTAAAATGCAAGGCTATAAGAAAACATCTCTTGCTGTTCAAAAGGCGAATTACGCTGTAAAAATGTATAAAAAGGTTGGCTTTGAAATAATTGACGAAAATGAAGAAGAATATATAATGGTTTGTAATCTATAAAAAATTTGCAGTCGTGATGACTGCGAATTTTATTTATTCACGAAAACAAAATTTCATAAAACTCAAATGGAACACAAAGATTGCCCCTGCCTGTTCCAAGCGAAATATCCGGCTTTGCAGTGCCGTGAAAATCAGAACCGCCACTCTGCTTTAACTTAAATCTTTCCGCTAACTGTACAGCTAACTTTGTTGTATTTTCATCAAATTTAGAGTAAATTGTTTCCATACCGTCTAAACCTTTTTCTTTAGCACCCGGTAAAAATTCAAGTAATTGTTCATAATTTAAGTTCAGGAACGGGTGCGCAAGTATTGCTACACCGCCCTTTTCTTTAATAAACTCTATAGTTTCAAAAACGTCAAGTCTTTTTGCAGGAGTATAAAAGCCCTTGCCCTCTTTTAATATATTTTTAAAAGCAAAATCTACACTTTCAACATAACCTTTATCAAATAAAAAACAGGCAACATGAGCACGATTAAATTCACTAGCCTCTGTTCTTGCGGCAACCTCTTCATAAGTTATTTTATATCCTGCCTGTTGGAGCTTTTGAATAAGCAAAATATTACTTTTCTTTTTTTCCGCACGAACAAACTCAACATATTTTTCTATCGCAGTCCAGCTATTTTCAGGAAAACCTAATCCTACAACATGAAGTTCGATACCATTATAATCTGTAGAAAATTCACAACCGGGAATGGTAATAACACTGCTGTTTTCACCTGCACACATAAACTCCTTTAATCCATTTGAAGTATTATGGTCCGTTAATGCAACAGCAGAAAGTCCTTGCTTTTCCGCTAATTTAACTAACTGCGCAGGGGTGAATGTTCCGTCCGAAAATGTGGAATGAGCATGTAAATCACAAGTTTTCATTTTTACCTCAAAATTACTTTTTAGATAACTACACAACCGTCTCAATATGCCTTGTATGCGGGAACATATCCACCGGCAGAATTTTTTTTATATCATAGCCTGATTTTTTAAGAATAGCTAAATCTCTTTCAAGACTTTCAATTCCGCAAGAGACATATACCAACTTTTTAGGTGCCATTTTTACAAGATTATCAAGAAAACGCTTATCGCAACCTGTTCTTGGCGGGTCAATAAATACCACATCTGCCTTTTCACCTGCTGATGCCATCTCCTTCATAAATAAGCTTGAATCGCCATTGACAAAGGTTATGTTTTTGCAATTGTTCTGCGCAGCATTGATTTCTGCATCTGAAACTGCACTTTCATTTATTTCAACCCCTACAACCTCCTTGCAAAAATCAGAAGCTATAATACCAATTGTACCTGTCCCACAGTAGCAATCTAAAACTCTGTCCTTCTTTGTCAATTCTGCAAACTCCATAGCTTTATTATAAAGAATTTCTGTTTGAACAGGGTTCACCTGATAAAAAGAACGAGCCGAAATTCTGAATTTCTTTCCACACAGTGTATCCTCAATATATCCATTTCCGTGCATTATGATTTCCTGTTCACCCATTGTCAGCGGCATAGGATTAGTACATACATTCTGAACAACAGTTGTTACATAAGGGTGCGCTTTGATAAGTGCTGCTGCAAAATTCTTTCTTGACGGAAAAAGACTTTTTGAGGTAATGATACAAACCAAATATTCGCCGCTGTTAAAACCTTTACGAATCATAACATGACGCACAAGTCCATTATCAGTATTTGGATTATAAGGGAAAATTTTAAAAGAACGCATAAGAATTCTTATTGTTGATATAATTTTTCCGGCCTTTACATCTTCTAGCATACAGCTTTCACAAGGTACAATCTTCCCGTTGCCTGACTGATAAATACCTGAAATAATCTGACGCTTTGGATTTGTATACATTCCATGTTGAACCTTATTTCTATAGTTATATGGATTTTTCATGCCAATTATTTTCTCACAAAAGGAAAACTTTGACAGCATTCTTTCAACTTTAGCTTGTTTCCATTCAAGCTGTTCAATATAAGATTCCTTCAGCTGACAGCCGCCACATCTTTTAAACAATCTACACTTTTTATCATTCATATAATCCACCTGCCATATTTCTTTTATGCTTATAACATTATACCATTGCCGGTTGCTTGTGTCAACAATAATTTATGTACCATTTAATGGACAACTAGCAAACTTTTTTCGTTGACTTTAGGTTGAAAATGATGTATACTGATATTATAAAATAAAGAAAGCGAAGTGAGGATATGAATCTTGACAGATTTTTAAGCGCACAAGAAAAAAGTTATAATACTGCATTATCAGAAATAAAAGCGGGACGTAAGCGCAGTCATGGGATGTGGTATATCTTTCCGCAGATTTCGGGACTGGGCTATAGTGTTACAGCAAGGTTTTATGAAATCAAAGATGCCAATGAGGCCAAAGAATACGTACAGCACCCAATTCTTTTCCCCCGACTTGTAGAAATTTCAGAAGAACTGCTTAAATTAGAGTGTAATGATGCGACAAAGGTATTTGGTTTTCCTGACAATATGAAACTGAAATCATCAATGACATTATTTGCGCAGGTTTCTGACTCCCCTGTTTTTATGCAGGTCATCAACAAATTTTTTAATGGTGAATTATGCGAATTTACCGTTAATGCAATCAAAAACAACTAATCCTATTAGCAAAAAACAACGTGTACATTTTAAAGTACACGTTGTTTTGTTTTAATTACTTTTTCTTTTTGCGTGGATAAACCGCATAAGCACCAAATGCAATAGCAGCAAGAAGTGTTAAATTAAGAGAAATACCTGTGTTAGGATTTTCCTCATATCCATCGCTTGAATCAGAGCCGTCATTATAACCACCATCATCAGAATCGCTGAACATCTCGTCATCGTCTGCAGGTAATGTAGTTATAGTGTCATCGTCTGTTGACTCATCGGAAACCGATGTTGTAATATCAACATCTTCATCAGCAGTTGTTGTTACATCAGTATCTTCATCTGTCGTTTCTTCTACTTCTTCATCTGCTGTTGTTTCAGCAACGTCTTCTTCTGTAGTTGTTTTGCTGGGCTTTTCACTAACAGTAGTTACAGAAGTTGTGGTATCAGCAGGAGCAGTTGTATTAACGCCTGATGTTTGTACCGAACCGGTTGTTGTAACAGCCGCACCTTCACTAGTTGTTACTGTCGGTCTCTTATTGGTTGTTGTTGTACCAGCCGCTGCAGTAGTTGTTGTAACTTCATCGCTGAAAGTTGTTGTAGTAGCTGTGGGTCTTCTCACTGTTGTTGTAGCAGTAGTAACTCTTGATGATGTAGTAGTTGTTGTTTCATCTTTTTCCGTTACGGTTGTTGTTACAACAGAAGGTCTTCTGTTGGTTGTGGTTGTATTTGTTGACGCACCAACATCTACAGTTGTTGTTGTAATTTCAGCGCTGTTAGCAGTTGTTGTAACTGTAGGTCTTCTGATTGTTGTAGTAGCAGTAGTTACCCTTGATGTTGCGGTTGTGGTTATATCTTCTTCTGTCACTGTTGTTGTAGTACCTGTGGGTCTTCTGATTGTTGTAGTAGCAGTTGTTACCCTTGATGTTGCAGTTGTTGTTTCTTCTGCATCTTCAGATGTAGTTGTTTCAACAGTAGGTCTTCTGTTAGTAGTTGTTGTACTAGCGGTAGTTATAATTCCGTCAAGTTTATTTGTAATATCAACCTCTACAGGTGTTCCTATACCTACATTTTCAATAATTCTATCAGTTAGTGTAAACTCGCCTGACTCGCTGTATGTAGCTGTATAACCGGGAACTGCCTCTTCAACAATCTTATATTTGCAAAGTGTTCTCTTAAGGCTGCCGTCATCTTCACGCTCATAATAATACAAAGGAAGTTTGCTGAAAGTAACTGAATCACTTTCAGATAAATCAATTTCCGCAGGTGTTTCAATGCCATAAGAAACATTTATCAACTTAACTGTAATGGTATCAGGACGTGTTCTTGAACGGTTATTATTATCAACCCAAATCTTGTTTACCTTAACCTTGCCGACTTCTTTTTCACCGGGTACAAATGTATTTTTGATATTTACATACATCTTAGAATTACTGTCACTTGGTAAAGTGATTACTGACGAATCATAACCTTCAATTAAAATTTCTTCAACAGAATATTCATACTTATTACACTCTGAATCCAGTAAAACCAATCCACTGATTGTATATGTCCATTTGTTGTTATTCTGTGGGTCAGGTTTTATAACCGCATCTTCTGTGTAATAACCTTCCGTCTTGACGCCGAATGGGTCTTGCTTTATGTATTTTATTTTAATTTTAATCTCTCTGGGACGTGCGGAATCAAAAATTGAATCGTCCCAAATTTTTTCACCGCTCAGAGTAAGTTCATGCTCATAAGTGAGTGAGCTTTCCTGGTTGGAAATAATTACCTTGTCGCTGACATTTCCGTTGGATTCTGCGCTAAGGAC
>JAZUOE010000051.1:0-2263 GCA_045604505.1 Ruminiclostridium sp.
GTACAATCTTATTGTTTTAGACTCAGAAAAACCGCTTATAGATATATCAGGCGGAGTGCTGTTAATGAAAGAAAACGGTAAAATACCGTCTGTTCTTCCTGATGACATCACCGCAATTATAAATGCAGATAATGAAGAACAGCTGTCGGCTATTCAAAAGACAGGAATAAAAGCTGTTACCTGCGGTATATCACCTACATCAACAATTTCCTTTTCAAGTGAAACTGATGACTATTTGCTTATTTCATTAAATCGCTGTATTACAGCATTGTCAGGCAAAAAAATTCAGCCTCTTGAAATCCCTGTAAAAAAGGGAGAGGCTGAACGTTATTCGTTAATGAGTTATATGGCTCTAAGGCTTATTTTAGACGATTTCAATTCAGAGTTAGGTAAGCTTATTTAGGCGCTTTTAATGCTCTCATTGCATTAAGTACGGCAATTACACATACTCCTACATCAGCAAAAACTGCCGCCCACATTCCGGCAAAGCCCAATGCACCAAGTAAAAGTATCACACCCTTAACTCCGAGCGCAAATACAATATTTTGCTTTACAATTGCTAAGGTTTTACGGGCAATTTTTATTGCGAGAACAATTTTAGAGGGATTATCGTCCATAATTACAGCGTCGGCTGCCTCTATTGCTGCATCTGACCCTATACCGCCCATAGCGACACCTATATCTGCGCAGGTAAGTGCAGGTGCATCGTTTATTCCGTCACCGGCAAATACAAGATTTCCTTCTTTAGCGTCAAGCAGCCTTTTGATTATATCCACCTTATCAGAAGGTAAAAGTCCACAGTATGCCTCATCAATGCCAATTTCAGCTGCAACAGCTTTTCCTGTCAATTCATTATCACCTGTGAGCATTACTGTTTTCTGAACACCGCACTTTTTAAGCTGTGATATAGCATCTGCGCTATCTGATTTAACACTATCAGAAATTACAATATATCCTTTATATTCTCCCTCAACAGCTACGTATACAACAGTACCTGCTTTACTGCATGGAGTGAAATCAATATTGTTATCCTTCATCAGCTTTTCCCCACCGGCAAGTACAGTTTCACCGCCAATTTCAGCGCAAATACCTCTGCCTGAAATTTCAGATATTTTTCCTAAAACACTAGGGTCAATTTCAGAACCGTATGCCTTTTTCAAGGATTTTGCTATGGGGTGTGGGGAGTAATATTCTGCATAAGCTGCAATGCGGAGCAATTCTTTTTCTGTAACCGAAACAGGATTTACCGCTGTGACTTCAAAGCTGCCTTCTGTAAGAGTACCTGTTTTATCAAAAACAACCGTTCTCACCTTTGCTAATGCCTCAAGGTAATTTGCACCCTTAACAAGAATACCGTTACGGGACGCACCACCTATTCCGCCGAAAAATGTCATAGGTACAGAAATAACCAAAGCACACGGGCAGGATATAACAAGGAAGGTTAATGCTCTTTTTATCCATTCCCCCCATTCACCATTAAATAACGGTGGAACAACACCTATAAGAACTGCGGCAATTACAACTGCCGGTGTATAATACCTTGCAAATTTTGTAATGAAATTCTCTGCCTTAGCCTTATTTTCACTTGCATTTTCAACCAGTTCAAGTATTTTTGAAACAGTTGATTCACCAAATTCTGACGTTACTTCACAACGCAAAACACCGTTAATGTTTACACAACCGCTGATAAGATTTTTCCCCACATAAGCATCAACCGGCACTGATTCGCCTGTAACAGAGGCGGTATCAATTGTGGACTCACCTTCAATTACAAGACAATCAAGCGGAATTTTTTCACCGGGCTTTATAACAATTATATCCCCTATATGTACATCATCAGGGTCCGTTTCAACTACCTCTCCGTCACGCTCAACATTGGCATAATCGGGGCGGATATCCATAAGTGCGGCAATATTTTTTCTGCTTTTTGCAACCGCACAACTCTGAAACAGCTCACCAACCTGATAAAATAAAATTACCGCTACTGCCTCAGAATAATCCGATATGAAAAAAGCACCAACAGAGGCTATTGCCATAAGGAAATTTTCATCAAGAAATTGTCCTGTAATAATACCGCGTATTGCTCTCCATAAAATATCCCAGCTGATAAATAAATACACCGCTGCGTAATACAAAAGAAGAGCAATTCCGTCAAAAGGTAAAAAATATCCCGCAATAAAGAATATAACAGCAATAATAATTCTTATAAGGGTTTTCTTTTGCTTTTTTGTCATAATAATACTTCCTTACAGATTAATAACAC
>JAZUOE010000052.1:0-9000 GCA_045604505.1 Ruminiclostridium sp.
ATAAAGTTGTTTTTATATTATAACATTAATTACCCTGAATTGAATACTATTTAGGACTATCATGCAGCAATAAAACACAAGTCATTGCCAAAGAATAATAGCATTGTTTCAAGCATCAGTTAAAACGTAACCAACAATAAAAGGAGTGTCATATAATGGTAAAAGTTATAGCAGAAAAATGTATTGGTTGTAACGCATGTATAAGAACCTGCCCTGTTCCCACAGCAAACAGATACGACGGAAAAGTAGTTTGTGTCAATACCGACGCCTGTATTCAGTGCGGTGAATGTATAAAGCATTGCTTACACGGTGCAAGAGATTATGAAGATGGTCTTGAAAGGCTTTTAGAGGATATTAAAACAAAAAATGTATCCCTTATAGTAGCACCTGCCATAAAAACAGCAATGGATGGAACTTGGCGACACGTTTTGCAATGGCTTAAAACAAAAGGTGTCAAGGAAATATATGACGTTTCCTTTGGTGCAGACATTTGTACTTATATGCATCTTGAGTACATAAAGAAAAACCCTGCTGCAAAGATAGTATCACAGCCTTGTGCAGCAATTGTTAATTACGCTGAAAAGCATAAGCATGAATTGTTAAGTAAATTATCTCCGGTACATAGCCCTATGCTATGCTCAGCAATTTATGTAAAAAAATATCTTGGAAATGACGATATTCTTGTAGGATTATCTCCGTGCATTGCCAAAGGAGATGAATTTGAAAATACCGACATTATATCATATAATGTTACTTTCAGAAAACTTGCCGAATATATCGAAAAGAACAACATTACATTTCCGGACGGTTATAGTTCCTTTGAATGGTCAGCTTTACGTGGATTTGACGGTGGTTATTACCCTGTTCCCGGCGGACTTAAGTAGTGTTTAAAAGTTCACGCTCCTAATGTAAGTGTTACAACATCTGAAGGTGTACAAAAGGTATATGGCGATTTTGATATGTATTTAAAAGCTGCTCCGTCTGAACTTCCAACAGTATATGATGTGTTATCGTGTGAATTCGGCTGCAATTCCGGTGTTGGCGCTCGAAAAGATTTCGGTATGTTTAACTCTTTTTCTATTATGACAAAGGTTAAAGACTATGCTTTTAAACAGCGCGATGGAAAAAGATATCCTAAAAATATTTTCAAAAAGCTGAAAATGGAAGATTTTTTACGTTCGTACACACCAAGAGGCGATAAAAACGTCATATCAGAGCAACAGCTGAACGAAGTATTCAAAACAATGGGTAAATATACCGAAATGGACAGAAATATAAATTGTCATGCTTGTGGATACAAATCATGCAAAGATATGGCATACGCTATTGCTTCAGGTTTTAACAATCCAAACAACTGTATGGTATATGAAAAGCGCAGAACAATAGAATTGCAGCAGATAGCTCATCATGAGCATGTTCAATTAAGTCAGGCTGTATATGAAATTCGTGTAGCTCTGAACTCATTGCAAAATAAAATTATGCCTATAGCTGAGCATAGTGAAAAAAATCAAGATAAAAATGATACAGCTGTAAAGAAAATGCAGGAACTTAATGACGAGATAGCTACAATGCTGACAAATGTTGACGGTATAAATAAGGCTGTAAAAATCATTGGTGAAGACGTAAGTAACTACGAAAGAATCCTCAGCGATATAAACGATGTTGCAGAACAGACAAATATTCTTGCAATTAACGCATCTATAGAGGCAGCCCGTGTTGGCGATGCAGGAAAAGGCTTTGCCGTTGTAGCTGATGAGGTACGTGCCCTTGCACAAAAATCAAGAGAAGTTGTTGAACGTGCAAATGAGTATACTCAAAATATGTCCCGCAACAGCAAAAATATTACAACTGCCACAAATATAATCACAGATAAGGTGCTTGAAACAAGAGAAAGCTCTGAGGCAACCGTAAAATCTCTCGATGAAGTTAACGAAGGTTCAAGACTGATTGCTGCAAACGTTCAAGAAGTTTCGGCTATCATAGAAGAATTAAATGCTACAGTAACATCTATTAATACAATTGATGAATCTGACGAATTTTCCTCAGATGAAGATACTTATTAAGAAAGAATAATAGAATATAAAAACATTCTGAGGGAGGAATATTTAATATGGAAATTCCATTAACTGTCGAAAATCTTTCAAAACCCTGGTTCAGGGCAATCATTGGTGTCGTTATAATTATCGCAGGTATTTTCTTCACAAATGCTACCGATATATATAGCGATGTAACACGTGAAAGCTGTATCGAGGGCGAAGGTACAATCTACGATTTACGTGTGGATTCAATGCAAGGAAACGGCAAAAGAGGTATGTGGATTATTTTCGACGATTATGAGCAGAGCCTCAATATCCACGCTAGTTGTTCAAGCGATGAACTTGTAACAATTATGTATAAGCTTGAAAAAGAAAAAACAAGACTTAAATTCCTACATGGAGCAGAAAACGGAAATATCTACGAGTTGTGGGCAGACGGAAAGCAACTGCTGGATTTTGAAACATCAAAGAAAAAAATCAATAATAATGTATCTATGATAGTATATGTGGGATATGCTTTCATACCTATTGGCGCATTACTGTTCATATCATCATTTATTAAATTCAAAAAGAAGGAGAATTAAGATTACAAGCAATATAACTCTTTAAAAGAATACATAAGCTCCGTTCAAAAAAGATAGTCTTTATCTCTTTAGGAGTGCAGCTAACAAAATGTAAAATATAAAAAGCAGGGATAACCACCGTGTTATCCTTGCTTTTTTACTTATACCCCACAATCTCATCTAAACCACACAATATATCTGCCACTTCCCACCTACTAACATATATTCTTTTATCTAATCCTGATTTAGTAAATCGTGATTTGATATCATAAACACGCAAAACAAAAGAGCAACTATGCAATCGGATATAAGCCACAGCGTTCTTCTCCTTATATTTTAACTGTTTTTACTTAATTCTAGTTGTTTTTAATCGCACTTTAACAGTGCGACGGACTATTTTTAAAATTATTTTATAAAAGGAGGCTTTTTACTGTGATAATGCTCATTTTTTTATAAAAACGTCAAAAAACACAAACAATTCGAAAATCATTGTGCATGTATACGAAATTTTCGACGCAAAAAACATTTAACAATCTAACTATCGTGTGACACTTTTTTTAACAATTGACCGAGATTCCCAGTATAGTCGCTTTTTGAAATTCAGGTGGTGTCACATCAGAAAAAATTGCGCTAAAAAGCCAAATTTACCACCTAAAGAATTTTGAAAAAAAGCTATTGACATAATTTTTCTGTTTTGCTATAATTTAAGTGTAATAACAAGTGGATATTTCAAAACCATCATTGCTCTTGAGTTCAAGAGTGATGATGGTTTTCTTATTTTGAACCAATCTTACCTGAAAATGGGATACTGTAGCCTCAACCACCTATGGGTGCTGCATACAAATCAAAAGTATATTCTCCCATCATCTTAAATTATCGCAAAAAGGTTATATTTTATAATCAACAATAATATAATAAAAGAGGTGTTTCTTATGTACAAAATTAAGAACAAAGTTGTTACAACCAAGTCTGAAGAACGAAAAAATCTTAAACGTAACGCATCGGTAGTTATCTATAGCGAACTTATACGCTACATAGAACTTAAACGTGAGAAGGAAGGAAAAATAACATAAAGGTAGGCGATTGGTATGGTGGCAATATACGCAAGACAAAGTATTGATAAAAAAGACTCTATTTCAATTGAAACGCAGATTGAATGCTGCAAAAAACTGGTTGCACCAAACGAGGAATATAAGGTATATTCGGACAAGGGGTGGTCAGGTAAAAATATGGACCGCCCTCAGTTTGCAATGCTTTTAAATGATTTGAAAAGCGGTAGGATAACAAAAATTGTGGTGTATAAACTTGACCGTATAAGCCGTTCGCTTTACGATTTTTCGGGGCTTGTGGAAGAATTTGAAAAACATAACATTGAGTTTGTTTCAACCGTTGAAACATTCGATACCTCAACCCCTATGGGCAAGGCAATGCTTGGAATAATTATGGTTTTTGCTCAGCTTGAACGAGAAAACATTCTAATGCGTGTTAAGGACAACTATTACGCAAGAGGCAAAAAAGGAATGTTTTTAGGTGGTCCGCCTATTTACGGTTTTGATAAAATATCTACTGCTATTGATGGTGTAAAGACATCTATGCTTGTTCCGAACAATAATATGGACGTTATTAAATATATGTACAAAGCCTATTCCGAAGGTAAAACTTCTCTTGGCGCTATTGTTCGTGAGCTTAATTCCAAAGGCATTCCCTCACCGAATAACACCCCTTGGGACAGTTGTAAAATCAGCCGTCTGCTCAGAAGTCCTACTTATGTAATGGCAGATGTTGATGTGTATCATTATTTCAAAAACAAGGGTTGTGAAATCACATCTTCTATTGATAATTTTACAGGAAAAAGAGGCTGTTTTGTTTACGGTAAGCGTTCAGGAAACGAGCGCAAGTATGCTAATGTTAAAAATCATTACCTGTCTTTAGGGCTCCATGACGGAGTTATTCCTTCAGACTTATGGCTGCTTGTTCAACGTAAGCTTGACGGAAATGAGCAGATTAAACACGGAAAAAACGGCTCCTATTCATGGCTGACAGGACTTATAAAATGCGGTAAATGTGAATATGCCATGAAAGTATATCAAAAAGTTTATTTCTATTGTTCGGGAAAATCAAATCACAGCCTTTGTGAGGGCTTTGAACAGCACCCTGTTATTAAAGATGTTGAAACAGCCGTTAAAAAGGAACTTGCTCAAAGATTTGAGGAGATGAAAGAAGTTATTATCGAAGAAAACCGTCCTCCGGCTGACCCGAAGTTAAATATGCTGAAAATATCTTTAGAAGAAAACAATCAGAAAATTCAAAATTTTATGAACCATTTAGGACAGACATCAGAAACTATTTCATCTATGATAGAGGCGGAAATTGAAAAACTCGTTCAGCAGCAAATAGAAATTGAGGCTGAAATTGAGGAATACAACCGCAAAAATACAACAAAAATCGCGTACAGCGATATTATTCCGCTGCTTAACGAATTTGATGATATGCCTGTTGAAAGTAAGCAGGTTATTGCCTCACAGTTTATAAGCAGGATACTTTTGTGGGAAGATAAAATTGAAATTCAGTGGAAATTTTAATATGCAAAAAGGACAGTTTGCTTTGATGCAGACTGTCCTTTTGTTGTTGGTTTTTGTCAATAAATTGTTTTTAGTTCCCTATGAAATTACACTACTCTCAAACTAATCACTTTGACTAAGAATTGTGCGGAGGTTTGAGTTCCCTATGAAATTACGCTACTCTCAAACCGTTCCCATTCCCGAAAATGAACAGAGAGGTTTGAGTTCCCTATGAAATTACACTACTCTCAAACGTTGAATCCGAACTTGTTCATTACGTCTGTGTTTGAGTTCCCTATGAAATTACACTACTCTCAAACTGTGCTCACAGGTCCATCGCAACCTTGCTCGTTTGAGTTCCCTATGAAATTACACTACTCTCAAACTACTTGCTTCACGTTGGAAACTGTTTAAACGTTTGAGTTCCCTATGAAATTACACTACTCTCAAACAGAGAGTAAGACGGCACTTGCTACATGGCTGTTTGAGTTCCCTATGAAATTACACTACTCTCAAACCTCAAATTCAGCAATCCCATTCTGATCAAAATCAGAAAACCAGCCTACGAACTGCGGATTAATGGATTTTCAGCCTGAGAAAGGAACTCAAACTTTGCTTATATTAAGTATATCACATTAAATCAAATAAATCAACACAAAATTTCACATAAATCTTCGTCAATGATAAGTCTGTTTTCATTTTTCAGCTTTTTATAAGCACAGTTTTCTATTGCTATAACATCATAAGTTAGCCCGTAAAGGAAACTGCAGGATTTTCAATAACAAGAACTGCTATCTCGTCAATGAAAACCCTTTTAGTTTCCTCTGCACGAACCACCATATATCCCATACGGTAATCAAGCTTACAACGGTTTGATATTACAACCGTCCTCCAGCTCATACCAAATCAAGAAGATTATCGGAAACTCGCTCCCACAATCCTGTTGTAGAGCAATCTAATATTCTGACATCAGAATACTGTTTTTTCCAGTTGGAAATATTTGAACTGAAGTTTACAGTTGCTGCAGCCTTTCCTGCACCACCTATGAGTGTTAAATCGCAGCCGCCTGAAATTCTTCCAAACACCTGGTGAATTGACAACAAAGCAGATGCTTGTTTTTTAATATCAAGAGAGATAAATTTTTCCTTTCCGTCAATCACTGTTTTCAGCGGATTATTGGGCCTCTTTTTATAGATGGAATTCTGCAACTTATTGATATACATATCATAAAGTCTTATATTTTCTTCCGCAGAAACCTTATCATATTCCTGTCTGTAAACAAAATTGGGATTTTCCTTGCATTTTTCATTAAAAGACTCAAGCCTTTTCACATACAAATTAACATCATTGTCGGCAACAAAGGGCATAAATGGCATTGCAATAATACATTTGCCGCCACCTGCACCGCCTGCAATACAAACTCTGAAACCGTCAAGAGAAAGCATAGTATTCACCTTTATTTTTCTCAATCCAAGAGGGAAGGAAACCTCATCAACAGTTTTACCGATTATTCTTCCTATACGGTCTTTTGCGTATTCTGTGGCAGATTCAATGTTTTTGACAGCCTTATCAGCATAGAGAAGTTCTACAGGCATGACCATGACATCTGATTTCTTGCCGGTCCTGTATTTTACAAGCATAAAGAATGAATTAGTCGGTTTATTATATCCACCGTATCTTTCGGTAGAAAGTCCCTTCTTTCTTGGAACAAGACCTACTGATGCGGCAACAGGCATCTGATCAAAGAATCCGCCATGTCTGCAGAAAGAGTATCTCGTCATGTGTGCATTATTCTTCGCAACAGTTTTCTTTACATGATCCAGCATTTTATTAGCTTTCCAGATTACTTCTTCTCCGCGAATAAAATCGTGGGTAAATATCGTTCTGGTCTTGATGCTATAATCGCTGTGAATGTTAAATCCTTTGGATTTAGTGAATTTCTCGTTGTAAACATTTCCTGTAACAATATTCAAGTACGCATCCTTTGCGTGATGAAGGTCATTGAAAGTTCTAGACTTCAGGCAATCAAACTCCTGACGGAATTCAGATGAAAGTCTTGCTTTAACATAAACAACTTCAGTATCAGGATAGCGTTCCTTTAGAAGTGTAGCAACCGCTTTTGTTGACTGCGAGGTTTCAGTCAACTGTCTGTTGATGAAACCGAACTTTTCATCATCTGTAAATGCTGTTTTTCTTGTAAGTCTTTTATACTTTTCTTCGCTGATTAATCCGTTAGCTTTCAGCATATTCCAGAAAGTATACATTTTATGCTGAATTTCCGCTGGAACAGGATAAGTATCGCTCTTTGCTCCGTTGATTTCAGATTTTACAAGTATTTCATTATTGATTATACTATCATCTTTAACAAGAGCCTGAGGATAGATATGCTCAATGTTGTAAGTAGTGCCCTTAAGCTGTGTTACATCAATTGCCTCACCGCTATACATACAACGTCCGAGCTGCATAAAATAAAGGAATAATCTGTCGCTCTGAAGATTGTTATCGGCCAGATCACCCATTTCTTCCAGTTGCTGTTCAAGATGTCTGACGTCTTCATCACGACACTTTTTATACAATTCGGTAATCTGCTGCCTTCTGGTTGATGTGCGTTTATTTTTCTGTTCCGCCGACGCACCTCTTGGCATTTCTATAAATATCTTAGAAGGAGCTTTTCCGAGTGCCTTTTCAATTTCCTTGACAATCTCAAGAGAACGAACAATCGGACGCTTAACAGCATTTGAAATAAACATTTCTTCAAGACGTTTATCTACACTTTGGGGTTTAGCCGTATAATAATCATTACGTATTTTTTCAATGCTTTCAACAAACGTGAATTTATCAGAAAGAAGCATCATCAGATTATTATTTGTGTTCCATAATGCATCGATTATAGTATAAACCTCGCCTGTTTCTTTGTCTGCGCCTTGGAAATCAGCAAGAAATTTAGCAGAAAGTCTGCCGAAATCTTTATAGTTAAGTCTCGAAATATACTTAATATCATTTTCAGAAAGAAAACTGTAATTTTCTCTTAACCATTTACCAAATCTTGTTTTGTCTTCGGAGTATGTAAGGCGTGAAATAATGCTTTCAACATCAGCCTCTGTAAGGGTTCCGCTTTCTAACAGCTTTTTAAAGTCATGATATGATTTCAGATTGGAATTGATCTGAATGTCTATGCCACTAATTGTCTGTCCTGCAGCAAAACAGTTTTCGCCCTTCAGATAATCCTCAATTTTCTTTCTGGATACCTTCTTGAAAGAGCAGAATAAATCATTATACAATCTCTGCTTTAATTCAACAGAAATCGGCACATCATCAATTTTTATATTGTTGATTTCATTTAAAACGGTAAATTTATGATAAAGCAGAGATTCTTTAGGAATTACAGTTTCTTCTGGCAGATATGTGCATGTATTTGTCATTTTACTTATGAATTCCTGCTCACTCGCATCAAGATCAACCATTTCATTGAAATTCCAGGGATAGATTTTGCCACTTTTTCTCTTAATCCACGCATGTTCTGAGTGTTCGTTGAGCGGACCTACAAAATAAGGTATCCTGAATGAAAAAACTGACATTATTTTTTCGCTGATTGTTAAACCATTCTCATCTGCCTTTTTGAGAAAATCAAGATAGTTTTCTGCTTTTTTTAGTAATTGATTAAGCTCATGCCAATAAAGCTGATACGGTATAACACGATTATCTGTATCACGCTGCTTAGGTAAAAATGTTTTTAAATCTATTTTTTCTTTTATCTCATTACATAAATCAATATCTTCTTCGTTTGGTTTAATACTACCGATAACCTTCTTTATATAAGCATAAAATCCTTCATTATAG
>JAZUOE010000053.1:0-6691 GCA_045604505.1 Ruminiclostridium sp.
TTCAACAATCAATTTAACTGCTCTGATAGCATCATCGTTACCAGGGATAACGTAATCAACTTCTTCAGGATCACAGTTTGTATCAACAATAGCTACAACAGGAATGTTAAGTCTCTTAGCTTCTGCAATAGCTATCTTTTCCTTACGAGGGTCAACAACGAACATTGCACCAGGCATGTTCTTCATTTCCTTAATACCGCCGAAGTTCTTTTCGTTGGTACAAAGAAACAGGCTGCAGATTCCGTTAAGGAAGAGGCAGAAAGAGCAAACGCTCACTTTGTAAACGCTAGATGGCTCGGTGGTATGATGACAAACTTCAAAACCATTCAGGGCAGAATTAAGAGACTTGAACAGCTCAGAGCTATGGAAGCAGACGGTACATTTGACCTTCTCCCTAAGAAGGAAGTTAGTCAGCGTACTCTTGAAATCGAAAAGCTCGAAAAGTTCCTCGGCGGTATCAAGAACATGAAGAAGTTACCCGGTGCTTTATTCGTTGTTGACCCCCGCAAGGAAAAGATTGCAGTTGCTGAGGCTAAGAAACTCGGTATTCCCGTTGTTGCTATCGTTGATACAAACTGCGACCCCGATGAAATTGACTACGTTATTCCCGGTAACGATGACGCTATCCGTGCAGTAAAGCTTATCGCTGGTGCTATGGCTGACGCTATCATCGCTGCTCGTCAGGGTACAGCTGAAACAGAGGCTATTGAGGCTAAGGAAGAAGACGCAGCTGACGCTGAATAATAAAATAAATCTATAATATAAAGGAGAAATTACAATGGCTATTACAGCACAGGACGTAAAGCAGTTAAAGGAACTCACAAACTGCGGTATGATGGACTGCAAGAGAGCGCTTGAGGAAACAAACGGCGACGTTGACGCTGCTATCACGTACCTTCGTGAAAAGGGTCTTGCTAAGGCAGCTAAGAAGTCCGGCAGAATCGCTGCAGAAGGGCTTGTATACACAAAGATTGACGCTGCTAAGAAGGTTGGCGTTGTTGTAGAAATCAACGTTGAAACTGACTTCGCTGCTAAGACAGACAGATTTATCGAATTCGTTGAGCTTGTTGCTCAGACAGTTATCGACAACGATGTTGCTGATGTTGACGCACTTAAGGAAGTTGTTCCTGCAGGTGAAAGCGAAAAGATTGCTGACATTCTCACAGAAAGAATTGCTACAATCGGTGAAAACATTCAGATTCGTCGTTTCGCTAGAATGACAGGCGACCTTTATGATTATATCCACAACGGCGGCGGTTCTATCATCGGCTCTATGATTAAGCTCGATTCTTCCGCTCCTGACAGCGACGCAGTTAAGGCTGTTGCTAAGGACTTACTCCTTCAGATTACAGCATCTGCTCCTCAGTACGTTTCTCAGGCTGATGTTCCTGCAGAAGTACTCGCTGCTGAAAAGGAAGTTCAGCTCAACCTCGTTAAGAAGGAAAATGCTGAATCCGCTAAGCCCAAGCCCGAAAACGTTCTCGAAAAGATTGTTGAAGGCAGAATGAGAAAGTTCGCAGAAGAAATCTGCTTACTTGACCAGCCTTTCGTTAAGGACCCCAGCCTTACAGTTGCTAAGTACATTGCTGCTGCAGGTAACGACATTAAGGTTGATTCCTTTGTTCGTTTTGAAAAGGGCGAAGGTATCGAAAAGAAGGTTGACGACTTCGCTGCAGAAGTTGAGGCTATGGCTCAGGGCAACTAATTAAAATAAGAAAAGGACGCGGTTGCGTCCTTTTTGTTTGTCGAAAAAGTCTTTTCTGATGAATGATTAATGATGAATAATATGAATGATTTTGGTATCGCCTACGGCGATGGATTTAATAGAACATTCTATGTTTGTGCCTTTTAAAATCCGTCCGTCGCAGACGGACACCATCATTATTCATCATTCATTATTCATTATTCATTTGCCTGTCGATTTTATCGACAGGTTAAGCACCCCTCAGGGTGCTTTTTTTACAATATTTTTTCCATTCCTACCTTTAAAGGTTTAAGTCCCATTTTTTCATAGAACTTCATTGCGCTTTGGTTACAGCTCCACACATTCAGCGTAACATTATAACAACCATTTTCTTTAGCAAAATTCAGCACCGCATTGTACAGCAATGAGCCGATATGCTGACCTCTTGCATTTTCATCAACGCACAGGTCATCTATGTAGAGGGTCTTGATGTCGGTGAGAATATGGCTGTCTTTATGTTGCTGAAAGATACAGAAAGCATAGCCGACAGCAACATCTTCATCATTTGCCGCAATCAGCACAGGTGTATTTTCATCAGCAAGGATATTTAAAATTTCTTCGTCGGTATACTTACGCACACCGCCTTTGAATATATCAGGTCTGCCGTTGTGGTGGACGGTCAGCACTTGCAAAAGCAGCTCTCTTATCTGCGGCAGGTCCTTTGGGGTTGCTCTTCTTACTTTCATAATTTGCCTCATTTTTCGTACATAAAATTAAGCTTTTTATCATCATCACTGCCGTATTTATAGCCGATTTGTGCGGCTACGGGGGAAAGCAGCAGATACACGCCGATACAAGCTAAGATAAGCCACATAGGGAATGCATCAACGTTAAGTTTTTGCACTCCTGCAATGTGATACAGGGGATAAACAGCCCCGTTTATGAAACGGTAGGCAAACATAAATTCACCGCTTATGGGGAAAAGTCCAAGCTT
Organism: Ruminiclostridium sp.; assembly: GCA_045604505.1. GTDB lineage: Bacteria > Bacillota > Clostridia > Oscillospirales > Ruminococcaceae > Ruminiclostridium_E. The sequence continues at coordinate 2,679 of JAZUOE010000053.1, forward strand.
ACTCAGGAGTATAATTACAGAGGGGATTGCCATTACGCCACCGGCAATAGCGCCGTTTATGAGCCAACGATTTTTGGGGATTGCCTCAACACGGTGGTTTTTCAGCAGCATATTTTCCCTCTGACCGTCACGAAAACCTGCGGTAAACAGCAGGGAAAGATAGATAAAAAGGGTAAACAGTAGTGCCACAAGGCAGATAAACCATATAGAAACCATAGGGGCAATGGAGATAAACATTATTCCGCTTAAAATGTTGCCGAAAAAAGCGTAGCCAAGCCCTTTGGCAAATATTTTCATTTTATGTTCACGATGCATATATTTTTCCTTTCTGAGAAAAATGATTTTACAGGGGGATTTCCCCGAAAAGAGAGGTAATTTTTATGTTAAGAAAACATGATGTTGATATTTTAAACTGTATTTACAAAAACAGCCGTATGGCTTCCGACTCAATAAAGCAGGTGTCGGAAAAATGTGAAGATGAGGAATTTTGCGGTTACATCAACCGTCAGCAGGAGCATTATGAGGCTATCTGCAAGGAGCTGAAAAGTGAAATCGAAGGGTCAGGCAATGAGGTTGAACAGGTCCCGGCTATTGAAACCGCAATGGCGCACATGGGCATAAGCATGAAGGCTTTCAACGACAGCAGCACCAACAATTTCGCAAAAATGATGTACAAGGGTACAAATATGGGGATTATTGACATTGCGGAAACGGTAAACCATTGCCACAACGCAAGTGAGGAAACCCTTAAAAAAGCAGAGAGCCTGTTAAGCCGTGAGGAGCAATACGCAGACGGACTTAAGCGTTTCCTTTAAAGGGTAGGCTCAAGTACGATTTCGCCCTCGTCATAGATGCCGTAAACTCTGCCGTCGTCGTCTTCCCAACCGTCCAACTTAGCATTTACAATATTGTCAAGCACCTGCATAGCACGTTTTTGTGCTTTTTCAGCACGGTCTTTATTTGATGCAAGGTTGGTGGTGCGGCGGACGATGATGTGCAGGTCATCGGGACAAGCCTCAACATACTTTGAAAGCACGGCAAAGTCGCTGTCCTTAAGCGTGTAGAAAACGCCGTTTGCTTGTGGGCAATCAGGGTAAAGCTCTTCGATATTCACGAAGTCGTTTACGCTGCCGCCGTCGGTGAGGCTTTCAAGGGCAAGGCTATCCACTATATATAGCTGCGCCTCGCCGTGACTGATTTCACCCATAGCTTTAGTTACATTTACATTCATATAGTCGGTATCTGAGCTTTCGCTAAGGTCAATGTTATAAACATCGGCATGAACATAGCCGTTATCGTCAAAGTCGGGGCAATATTTTTCAAATGCAAGTTCAAAGTCTTTTGTTTTGTAGACAACGTTGTTGGCAATTTCCTTATCACGGGTTATAACAAGGACGCGGATATCTCCCGCCTCTTTTTTAACAACATCGTAGATTAAAAATCCCGCCACAAGGATAAAAAAGGCAGCTACAATCACATGCCATTTATAATGATAGAAAAAGTTGGAAACCTTTGCCATTCCGTGCAGTTCAACTTTTTCTTTTTTTTCCTCGTGGATTATTTCACTTTCTTCGATAAGTCCTTGTTTAAGCTTAAGGAGTTCTCTTTTATCGTCTTGATATGACATTTCAGCACTTCTTTCTTTTGTTTTATCTTATTTTATTATACCTCAAATATGTGGTTCGGTCAATAGAAAACGGCTGAGAAATATTTCATTTTGTTGTCACAAAAATCCCCCAATGCTGTGCATTGAGGGATTTAAACTTATTTTACTGTAATTACCTTTGAGTAGGAGCTGTAATATTTTTTACCGTCATCGGTACCGTAGGAGCGGATTTTGAATTTGTAGTTATATTTTTCAAAATCAAGACCTTTCAGTGTGACAGAAGTCTTACTTCCTGAAACAGTAGCAAGTTTCTTGTACTTCTTGCCATCGGTAGAGTAGTAAATCTGATACTTTTCTGCACCATCAACTGCTGTCCATGAGAAAGCGGCTTTTTCATCGGATTTTTTTGTAACCTTAAGAGTGGTTTTCTTAGGAACTATTTTAAATTCAATAGTCTTTGTGCCTGTATATTTCCCCTTGCCCTTGACAGTCATGGTGGCGGTGCCTATTTCCTTGTTGTTTTTGTAGGAAACGGTGTAGTCTGTACCGCTTTTAAGTGTGTAATCGCCGTCTTTGATAATCACATCGGGCTTACGTGCCTTACCTGTATAGGTGCATTTAGAGACTTTGGTGAAGGAGAGGGAGGAGATTTTCTTTTTGGAGGTTGAGTTTAACGAAGAAGACAAAGAAACATCTGTCACAGTACCCTTAGCACTTCCTGTGTTTTTTGTGTAATCTGTTTCTTCTGCATAGACCCATCCCTTTTTATAGTAGCTATAATTACTGAACGCTCCTTTCAATCCGTCTTTTTCAATTTCAGGTGTTGCATCTTCTTCAGTACACATAATAGTAACAGAAGGGTCTTGATGGTATCCGTCGGAAGTCAGTTCCGCCGTAATTTTCTTTCCTTTATCAGTGCTCAGATTAATATAGAATACATAGCTGTATGTATCTCCGTTGTCGATTAAATCGCCGCTTAAATCCTCGCTGGTGTTTTTCCAATAATCATTATAAGTATCTGTTTTACCCTTATAAAGATAGAATAAATTGTTTGTTATATCTGCATTTATTTCTATTTTCTCAGTATGCACCCCGCCATAATATTGAGTTAATTCAATTATTATTCTTCGTTTGCAGTAAATACTGCTGCTTTTTGCTTCGTCATACTTATTGTAATAATTATAACAATCCCATAAATACTGATATTCTTTTTTGCTTATTCCGCCTATTTCAATGCAGTATTTTGTTTTATCCTTGTTGTAATATCCTTTTATAGTGTAGTCTCCGTTTTCTTTGCTGCTTTTTTTCGGAGGGTTTCCCAGAGTTTTAACAGCGGCTTCTTTTTCGGCTTCCTTTTCGGCTTCCTTTTGCTGTTTTTCATAATATTCATAATCTAATACGCTTGCGTATCCACTTGTATCATAATAGCATTGAATATTGTAATTATCATCTACATACCCAGCCATGACAGAAAAGACATATTGCTTTTTCAGTGCTTCAATAAGCGAAGCACACTCTTTGGTATTCATCTCAAATGTAATTTCCCAAATACCATTTACCTTTTTCAAACCGTTGGTAGACACAGGAAAATAATCTCCTGAATAATTTCCTGCAGAGGCATAGGAATGCTCTACGCCATAACTAAAATAAAACCCACCACAATTTTCATCATCAAAAGAGATGTTAATAACGGATGCTTCTCCGTGTGCTTTTAAAAATTTTACTTCTTCGTCAGAGAATCCTGTTATTGTGAGAATATAATTTCCGTTTTTATTTCCTATGTATGCCTGATATGATGATGTATCTGCAATCGCACTTACTGTCCCCATACATACCATGCTTACCATAATCGCCGCCGTGAGAATCAGCGATATGATTTTCTTTAAAGCTTTCATTTTCATACTCCTTTTAAATAAAATATACAGTTTTAATAATAACTGTGTATACAGTATACCACTTTTAGTAAACTTTGTCAACTATCTCAATATTAAATCAACCGATAGATGATAGTAAATGTAGTATAATAAGCAAAAAGGAGGTTTTGATATGGTTGACTTTGGAAACAGACTGAGAACCTTACGCCTTAAAGCAAATATGACGCAGGGAGAACTTGCGAAAAAATTAAACCTAACAAAATCTGTTATAAGCGCTTATGAAACCGACCTACGCTTACCTTCTTATGATGTGCTTATTCATATAGCGAAAGTGTATAATGTTAGTACTGATTTTCTTTTGGGTGTAGAAAAAAGAAATGAATTGGATTTATCGGGACTTTCGCAAGAAGAAACAGAGGCGCTTTTAAGTCTCATAAAGGCGATGAAGAAAGGATGAATTCAATAGAGTAAAACTTTTAATATTAAAGTTTAGAATTGATAAGATTCGACATAATAGTATTAATAATTGACAA
>JAZUOE010000054.1:0-5144 GCA_045604505.1 Ruminiclostridium sp.
TACCTGCGTTTACAACTAAAATTTTCATAGTTATAATTCCTTTCATAAAATAAATAATCATACCCGTTAATTTTATACCAAATTGAGAGAAAAATCAAGTCTTTTAGGAAAATTTGTGGAAATAATATAGTTAATTTTTAAAATGCACTTGAAAAGAGGAAAATAATGTGCTATAATGCAAAGTGCGACACAAGTGAATAATTTATCTGGCAAAGTGTACACTTTGAATTATATAATATATAAGTTGTATGTCTTATTTTGAAAAGTTAGGTGAAGAAGAACTTGCTGAAGCAGAGTCATTATATTATGCTGAGGTTTCGCTGAGTGTTTCTTATAAACTTATGAATGTGGCTTTATAATGTGTTGAGGTAAAAATGGAAAATATAAAGACAATTTCATTGAAATGTTCAAGTTGTAATGGAGTTTTACAAATTGAAGAAAACAGAGAAATTTTATCTTGTCCTTATTGTGGCTCTAAAGAATTAATTTCTGAGAGTGATGCGGTTAAAATTGCTAGAACTCAGTCTGATGCATATCGTGATGTTGAATTCGGACGTCAAAGAACAGAGTTGGAAATGCGAAGAATGGATTTGCAAGAAAGGAATAGAGAAGTTTCCCATAAATTCTTTTTGTGGATTATTGCGTACGCATTAATTTTAGGTGGAATAGGTATAATTTTATTTTTCTTGCAGTTTGCAGGTGCAGGTAATGCAGGAATGGCGTTGTTTATATTGGCACTTGGTATTATTTTAATTGTTTTTGGTGTGAATATATTGAAAAGTACAAAGAAAAAGTAGCAATCGGAGGGTGTTTTTCACTCTCTGTTTTTTTATTTTCCCATTGCCAACCATAAAAAAATCTGATATAATAATATGGTGAATAAATCATACAGGAGGCACCTATGAAAACCTGCGGAATTATTGCCGAATACAACCCCTTCCACAACGGACACAAATATCAGATTGAGGAAACCAAAAAGCGGTACGGCGCAACCCACATTGTTGCAGTTATGAGCGGAAATTTCACTCAGCGGGGCGATGTGGCAATTTATGATAAATACAAAAGGGCAGAGGTCGCTCTGAAAAACGGAGTGGACCTGGTAATTGAGCTGCCTGTGGCTTACGCTTTGGCAAGTGCGGAGCAGTTCGCTTTGGGTGCGGTGTCCTTACTGCAGGATTTAGGCTGCGTGGATATGCTTAGCTTTGGCAGTGAATGTGGGGATATTGAGCTGCTCCACGAAACAGCAGGGGCGGTTGTCTACGCGCAGCAGCACGACGATTTTTTCCGCTTTATGAGAGCAGGGGACACACTTCCGGTTGCCCTTCAGAAAACTATTGAAAAATACTATGAAGATGAAATAATAGAAACCCTCTCTGAGCCTAACAACACCCTTGCCGTAGAATATTTAAAGGCTATGGACGAAATGGGCTGTCTTTTTGAGCCTGTGACAATCGGCAGAACAGGTGCCGCCCATGACAGTGATGATGTGGCAGGAAATATAGCCTCTGCCTCAAAAATACGTAAGCTTATACACGGCGGAGAGGATATTTCCGCTTATGTTCCTGAGGCAATCGAAGGTGATTTTGCTGATTTGCGCAATCTTGAAACCGCAATCCTTGCTAAAATCCGCATGATGCCCAAAAAGGAAATTGAGCGTGTGCCTAACGTGTTAATGGGCCTTGAAAACCGTATATATAAGGCAGCACGGGTTGCCACAAACTTAGGGGAATTATGCACACTTATCAAGACAAAACGCTATACAATGGCAAGAATACGCAGGATTGTTTTGGCTTGTTTTCTTGGAATACGCAAAACTGACCTTAAAAAGAACCCCTCATATATCCGTGTTCTTGGTATGAACGGAAAGGGCAGGGAAATCCTGTCAAAAGCAGATAGTAAGCTGAGTATTGACACCTCTCTGAAAAATCTTGCGTCAGGCGGGGACCGTCAGAAACGTCAGGCATATCTGGAAGAAACAGCAGGAAATATGTTCGCACTAGCTTTTGAGAAGAGAAAGCCCTGCGGACTTGAATACACAACTAAACCTATTATTTTACCCTAAAGGAGCAGAAAAATGAGCGTTAAATTTACAGAAGAAAGCTATCAGAATTTTGGAAAATGCGTTGTTATGGATAACGGTATCTGTACGTTGAAAATTACTGTTGATGTTGGCCCACGCATTATCTACTACGCACTTAACGGCATGGAAAATATTCTGAAAGAGGATATAAACCGTGATACTGTCCGTGACAGTGAGGATATTCACCGCTTTTTTGATACAACCGAAAACTGGTATATCTACGGCGGACATCGTTTATGGACAAGCCCTGAGGGTTGGCCCGAAAGCTACACCCCTGACAACAGCCCTGTTGATTACAAAATTGAGGGCAATACCATAACACTCACCCCTGAGCCTCGCACAAAGGTAGGGGAGCAGCACGTTATGACGGTTACTCTCAGCGAAAACAGTGCTGATGTTACAATCGGGCACAAGGTTACAAACATTTCCGACAGGGAGCTTAATCTTGCGGCATGGTGCCTTACTGTAATGGATAAGGGCGGTGTTGAAATTATTCCTCAGTGCAAGAAAAAGACAGGTCTTTTATCAAACCGCCGTCTTGTAATCTGGGAATACACCGACATAAAGGACGAGCGCTGCAATATCACCAATGATTACATAACATTAAAGCAAACCGACAAGGCACAGTCCTTCAAACTTGGTATGAATAATGAGGACGGCTGGGGCGCATATCTCATAAAGGGTCAGCTTTTCTGCAAGAAGTTTGATTTTAATGAAAATGCGGAATATCCCGACTACGGCTGCAACTACGAAACCTTTACTGACCCATTTATTATGGAGGTTGAAACTCTTGGCGCACTCTGTACCCTCAAACCCGGAGATTGCACCGAGCATGAGGAAAGATGGAGCCTTAAGGCGTGTGATGAGAGCTTTGACCCTTGTGATAATGCAAGTGTAGATGAGTTTGTGAAAAAGAATATAGTATAATAGAAATCGGACGGCAAAACCGTCCGATTATTTTTCATTCAAAGCGCCGATTATTTCTTCTTCCCGCTCAACAAAGCAGACCCCCTCATTTATGAGGACAATCACAGGCTTTTCTCCTTTTTTTATGTCTGTTTCGTTTACGGAAAGGGCAGGGTATTCGTATTTTCTTCCCTCGTAGCGAAATTCCACCGTGCCATAGCCTTTTCCGTCAATATCCTCCGTGCAAAGGCAGGGAGTGTCGCTTAAATCAGCACTGACAGGCAGGGGACGGCGGCGGATAAAACGCAGAAAGCGCACTGCCGCGAAATTTGTGAACATTCCGCACATAAATGCTATGGGGAATGCCACAAGGCTGTGCATGGTGAGGAGTTTCAGAATTATTCCCGAAACGCCCATTGCCATAAAAAATAAAGCCGCAAGGGTAAGGTTATGGGGAATAAAATCCTCTGCGGGAATAATCTTTCCTTTAATATTATGAATCCGCTCCTCCATACCGAAAGAGCGGATTTTTTCCGTGTAGCGGAGAATTAAATCAATAGTGAATGTAACTGTTGAAACGACAGCTACGACAATATAAAATATCATTCGTCTGTATCTTCTTTTTTCAGGATTTCAAAGCGGATTGTACCTATTCTGAAATCCTCAAGGGTTTTTATTGTAATGTTGAAATCTTCTGTTTTAATAGAGTCATTAACTTCAGGTATTCTTCCGAAAAGTTCAAAGAGCCAACCGCCCACAGTATTGCTGTCAGTGTCAATGCGGTAGTCCATTGCTCTTGATTCAAAGAAACGGTTGAAGTCATTCTGTGAAACCTCACCTGTAGTTTCAAAAACATTTTCGGATATAAACTTTACAGGGGCGGTAATTTCATCACTTTCGTCCCATATTTCACCTACAAGCTCTTCGATAATATCTTCTAAGGTAACAATACCTTCAGTGCCGCCGTACTGGTCAACCACAACTGCAAGATGTATCTTATTCTTCTGCATCTGCTTTAATACGTCGGAAATCTTCATAAGGTTAGGAATATGAAGTGTGTCCTGCATAATATCACGGATTGTAAAGCTGTCACCCTTAACAATGCGCTCAAAAAGGTCATGCTGGGTAATAACACCAACGATATGGTCAACAGTTTTTTCGTAAACGGGCAGACGGGAGTACTGCTCCTCAATAAATACGTTCTTAACCTTTTCAATATCTGAGTTTATTTCAACAGCAACAATATTAACTCTGGGAGTGATAACCTGCGAAACAATTGTTTCATCAAATACAAGGGCACTTCTTACAAGGCTGCCTTCCTGCTCCTCAAGAACACCCTCGTCCTCGATTTCATCAATTATGCTGAGCAATTCCTGTTCGGTCATGCTGACTTCCTTTTCCTTACTAGCGAAAATCTTGTTTGCCGCTTTCTGGAGCAGAATAAAGAAAGCTGAAAGTGGTGTGAATACTGTCATAAGGAAGACCATAACTCCGCTGATTGCACAAGCAAAGCCCTCCGCGTGGGATTTTGCAATAGTTTTCGGGAGGATTTCACCGAAAATAAGAACGGTTATTGTTACCGCAATTGTGGAAACTAAAGAACCCTTGTCTGCATCCTTCATCAAATCAATAAACATAACGGTTGCCAAAGATGAGGTGAGGATATTTACAATGTTGTTTCCGATTAAAATTGTAGTAAGGGTTTTATCATACTTGTAGATGATTTTAAGGGCACGTTCCGCAGCTTTTGAGCCGCCCTCAGCCTTGCTTTTCAGACGGATTTTATTTGCACTGGTGTATGCGGTTTCCGACGCTGAGAAGAATGCCGAGAAAAAAATAAGAAAAAAGATAATAATGAGCGTACCTATGTGTTGGTCCATGATGAAAAATAATTCCTTTCTTAAGTGAAAAATATGTGTTATTTATCAACCCGAAAAGGGCTGATATTAACATATTATTACATATTTTCCCCATAATGTCAAGAAAAAACAAAGTCCTTAACTGAAAATTAATTGAAAACTCTTGACAATCTTTTAAAAAGTGCTATAATGTATTTAGCACTCACAGGTTAAGAGTGCTAAAATCATTATAACGTATTACAAAAGGAAAGGTCTTGATTTTAATGGCAAAAAAGCAGTTTAAAGCGGAATCCAAGCGT
>JAZUOE010000055.1:0-6640 GCA_045604505.1 Ruminiclostridium sp.
CACGAAAAATGGAACGGCAGAGGCTATCCTGAAGGAATGAAGGGTGATGACATTCTCCTTTGTGCAAGGATTATGGCGGTTGCTGATGTATTTGACGCGGTGTCTGAAAAACGCTGTTACCGTGACGCAATGCCTATGGATAAGTGCTTTTCCATTATAGAGCAGGGCAGCGGTCAGGATTTTGACCCTCTTATTGCAGAAATATTTTTAAATATACGTCCTGAAGTAGAAAAAGTTCACAGCGAATTTGCTGCTGAAACTGATAAGGAGAGGAAATAATGGATAATTTTAATAAAGCAATTGAGGCAATGAGTTCCCTTTTCGGACGGGACTATCAGTTCTGTCTTGCAACCGTTAATGGCAGTATCCCCTCACAGCGGTATGTGGATACATATTTTGACGGAGAATGCTTTTATGTAGTAGCTTACGGACTTTCCCGCAAGGTAAAGGAAATTGTTGAAAATCCTAATGTGTCCTTGTGCTGCAGAAAAATGCACACTTTTGTCGGCAGGGCAGACAACATAGGTCACCCTTTAAAACCTGAGAATGCCGCAATCAGGGACAAGCTTATCAACGCATTTAAGCAATGGTATTTTCTTCATAATAACGAAGATAATGAAAATATGTGTTATATCAGGATTAAACCTGTTTCGGGATTTTTTCATAAGGAAGGAATGGGTTACAGCATAGATTTTGAAGAAAAGAAAGCTGAAATTGTTCCTTTTGTAACAGATGTCTGCTATACAGAGGAGTAAGGAAGGAAATTAATGGGACAATTATATATAGTAGAGGGACTTCCGTGTTCAGGGAAAAGTACAACCTCTGCTTTTATCTCCGAAATTTTGAAGGAAAACAATCAGGTTTGCTTTGTAGATGAGGGCAGCGGTAATCACCCTGCCGATTATGAATTTCATGCCTTTATTTCAGATATAGTACTAGCGCAATTTGAACCTGAAAAGCAAGAGCTTATAAAAAGCTGTTCGGTGCAAAGCTGTAACGGTTATGTTGCACCCCTTTCAGAGTTCAAAGGGGAACTGTTCGATTGGCTGCTGAAATACAAAATATATGATTTTCTTGCCTGGAAAATAGAAATGCCTGTAATGCTGGATAAGTGGCGGAAATTCGTTGAGAATGCTGATAAAAACACGGTTTATGTGTTCAATTGCGTTTTTCTGCAGAACCCTATGTGCGAAACTATGATGAGGTTTGGATTTTCAGAGGAACAGTCTTTTGACTACATATCAAAAATCAGTGAAATAATAAGCCCTATGAAACCTGCTGTTATCTACCTGAAAAATGATGATATAAGAGAAAGTGTAGAAAAAGCTGCGTCAGAGCGTGAAGGTTGGCTGGACGAGGTAATAAATTATCATGTCAATGGAGCTTATGGCAAAAGTGTTGGGGCGAAGGGATTTGATGGATATATAAGCTGCATAGAGGAAAGACAAAAGCGTGAACTTTCTATTCTTGAACAGCTTTCAGTTGACCGCCTGATAGTTGATAACCCTCATAGGGACTGGTCTGCTGCATACGAAAAAATCAATGATTTTATAAAAAGGAGAAATTAGTATGATGAGATTAGATGGCTTTGGTTTATTTGTAAATGATATGGCGGCAATGATTCGCTTTTATCGTGATGTATTAGGCTTTGAAATCAAAGAGGGTGAGGATACCTCAAACGTATATCTTGTAAAAGACGGAACTTTGTTTCTTCTTTACGGCAGACAAGATTTTGAAAAGATGACAAGCCGTAAATATGAGTATATAAAGGGTCTTAACGGTCATTCTGAAATAGCCTTGTATGTTGATACCTTCGAAGAGGTTGACGCAGAATATGAAAAGGCAGTCAGCAAGGGTGCGGTATCTGTATTACCGCCTGAAACAGAGGAATGGGGACAAAGGACTTGCTATATTGCCGACCCTGAGGGCAACCTTATCGAAATCGGTTCATTCAATCGTCCTTTTGACAGATAAAATTGTAAAAAATATTTGTGTTTTATTTTAAAAACAGCCGATAAATGCGTTTGTTATGCGTTTATCGGTTGTTTTGTTATTTGCATTAATCATGCTTGAAATAATAAGCATTTTGTGTTATACTTAAAATAAGTATAATTATATCTAAAAAAGGGAGGTTTTGCTATGAAAATATGTGTTATTGATTTTAACAAAAAGAATGAACTTCTGAAAGAAAAAATTCTTGGCAAAAAAAGTTTTGAAGAGCTTGAAAAGAAAATAGCAACCTCTCTTTGTACAGAAAATAAATTCACTGTATTTTTTTCAGTTTGCGATACCTTTACACGTGCAAAGGTTGTGAGATTTACAGCGTCAACGTTAGCTGATGCCTGGTATGGTGCAAGTCGTGCCGCCTCACGTTATGTTTCTTCAAAGGAGTGTAATCCTGCATGGGTGAAGGTTGATATAATCTGCAAATCGGAGCGTATCTCTACAGAAAAGCTTATTGAAACAATCTCAAAAGGCTATAACGAATTTTACCGCAAGGGGATTGCCTTTGATTCGGAGCTGAAAACAGCTTTGATTGAGGCGGAAATAAACGGTAATCGTGTTATTTCCTACAAGGAGCATACGATTAAGGCAGAGCAGGTGAACAGGTATCTGTCTGCTGCCTGTGGTGAAAAGCTCAATGCCTTACCTGAAGAGGTTATTGTTTTTGAGTGCAAAAGCGCATTCTGTGACGAAAAAAACAACACCTATAATCTTTACGGAAAAGGTAACAACTGCGGTAGAAGAGAGCTTAAGGAATTTGATAAGGAAACCGCCCTTGAGGTTATCACAACATCATCTGAATATCTTTCCATGCAGCTTGATTTTTCGGGTAAGTTTGAGTATGGTGTTTATCCTATATATCATAAGTCAATTCCCGGATATAACATTCTCCGTCATGCAAGTTCAATCTGGAGCTTGGTCTGTGCTTATCGTATAACAGGCGACAAATATATTCTAAGACAGGTTGAGGGCGCTTTGGGGTATATTGTAAAGCATTCCTTTTACAAGTACAAAAAACCCCGTGAAGAGGAGAACACCGCATATATTGTAGACATTGAAAAGCGTGAGGTAAAACTAGGTGGTAATGCGGTAGCTATAATAGTGCTTACCGAATATATGAATGTAACGGGAAACGATAAGTATAAAAAGCTATGCGCCGAACTTGGCAACGGAATTTTGGAGCTGTTTGACCATGAAAACGGAGAATTTACGCACGTGCTGTCTGTTCCTGATTTAAAGGTGAAGGATAAAAACAGAACGGTATATTATGACGGCGAGGCGGTATTTGCCTTATCGCGTCTTTATGGGCTGACAGGCGAACAGCGTTGGCTTGATGCGGCAACCTCTGCGGTTGAGCACTTTATCCGTGATGATTACACAAAATATCGTGACCACTGGGTAGCTTACGCAATGAATGAAATAACCCAATACAAGCCTGAGGAACGATATTTTGCTTTTGCGCTTAAAAATGCGCAGGATAACCTGACAAAAATATATAATCAGAAAACTACATATCACACATATCTTGAACTTTTATGTGTAACCTTTGAATTATATCGCCGCATAACTGAAAATAACATTAATGTGGCTTATCTTTCCGAATTTGATGTAGATTATTTTGTAAAGACTATATTTCACCGTGCCGAATATATGCTTAACGGATACTGCTATCCTGAGTATGTAATGTATCTGAAATATCCCGAAAGAATACTGGGTGCATTTTTCGTAAGGCACGACGGCTATCGTATAAGAATTGATGACATTCAGCATTTCTGCGGAGCGTATTATTCGCTTTACAGGAATTATGAGGCACTGAATGTCCTGCGTAATAATGCAAAGAAAGTGAAGTAAAAGAAAGGAATAATAGCTATGCCTGAAAAACTTCCTGCTCCTCAAAATGTAGCTGCAGAGCCACGTGATAATTCAGTTTGCGTAAAGTGGGACCCGGTAGAGGGCGCTGACGGATATATAATGTATTTCTTCAGGGCAGACGCTCCCCGAACCTGCATAAAAAAGCGCTATTCACAAAAAAATTCTAAGCAGATTCTTGGCTTTTTCAATGGCGATGATTATCTTGTAACTGTTCGTGCCTTCTTTTATGATAACGGGAAAGAATGTGAGGGTGACCTTTCGCCGAGAGTTCCATTTACCCCTATTTCTATGAACCTTAAGGCGCAAAAGGTCATGTGCCTTACTACAGGCGAAGTCGGACAAATAGACTGGGAATACCGCAATACCCGTCCTTATGCTTTATTCTACAGTGAGGACGAGAGTATTGTTGAGGTTGACCGAAACGGTATAGTAAAGGCACTTGCGCCGGGCAGAACGGAAATTGCAATTGTAGCTGAAGGACAGGAAATTGCTACAAAGATTTATGTTGACCGTAAGCAGACTATGGCACAGGCGAAGGCGGTTATGATGCTTACAGGCGACATTATGTGTGCTGTAAATCATCAGCGTACCGCATCAGACCGACAGTTTGATTTCCACGACAGCTTTAACGAGGTGCGTAAAATATTAACTGCTGCTGATTTTTCGGTTGGTGTTCTTGAAACCACCTGCTATGACCCTTACCCTTACGAATTTGAGCAGTTGCGTCTTGATACCGGCGCACCTAACTGCAACTCCCCATCTTATTTTCTTACAGCAGTAGCAGGAGCGGGATTTGATATGCTTGTAACAGCAAATAACCATTGTGCAGATACAGGCTATGAGGGACTTACCGCAACTGTTGACAGCATAAAGCAGCTTGGAATGTACAATTTGGGTACAATGGGTGACAACCCTGTTATCCGTGTAATAAACGGTATAAGAGTTGGCTTTATAGCTTGTTCTATGATTACAAACAATCAGGAGCGTGATGTACCTGAGCTGACTGCAGATACAATGGGTAAGTACAGCCGTGAGTATTTTCAGCGTATGTATGACCTTGCAAGAGGCGGCGGTGCTGAATACGTTGTTGCATATCTCCATTGGGGCGGAATGAACTCCAAAACCCTGAAAGAAAAGCAAATACTTGAGGCGCAGTTTATGGCGCTTTGCGGTGTAGACCTTATTGTCGGCTCACACCCTCATGTACTGCAGGAATTTCACTATGTCAAAACTCCTAGAGGCAGACTTGTCCCTTGTGCTTATTCGCTTGGCAATTTCATGTCCTCACAGGCGGAGATGAGCGAAAACAGAGATACTGCAATTCTCAGGGTTGAACTTTATCGTGCTGATGAAGAGATAAAGGCGGAAATTTCTTACATTCCCTGTGTAAGTGCGGATTCGGAATGTGGTGTTACCGTCCACCCTATAACTCACTATTTTAACGACTCTACCAAAAGTGCAATCAAACGTATCAAGTCTACAATGGGCGAGGAGATTAATCCTTACGAACGCCGTCCCTCTGTTGTACTCAGCGGCTCTGTTATTCTTCAGCGCATTTTTAATTCAGGAAACTTTGCGCTGACGGATAAAGCCCCCTTGCTTTTGTCACAGCTTTCAGCTTGTGGCGGTGAGGCAGATGACCCTGAGGGTGCAACAGGTTCGGTTGAGCTTGATATAAAGAAAAATTTTGCCGAATATATCGGTAACAGCGGTGCTGACTATATTGCAGTTGATTTTTATACCGCTGCCGCTGTTTCCTGCTATGAGCTGAACGGCAATATCTACACAGGTACAAACCGTTTTCTTAAATCCCGCTTTTTCCAAAAGCATAAGGACGAGCTGACAAGAATAAAGCCGCCTTTTGAAGAGGAATTTTGGAAACCGTTGGTAAAAAAATATGCAGAGGCTATACTTGCCGCATTCCCGTCTGAAAAAATTATTCTGTTCAGACAGAGCTTTCCTAATAAATTTATAAAGGGCGGAAGTGAACTGCGTAATATCTCACCAAGAAAGTCGCTTAACAAGCAGATTTCCGCAATGGAGAACTATTTTATAAGTCTTACAGACCCTTGTGTGGTAAAGCTTTCACAGCATTATTTTACAATAGGTGACTCTCCTAGTAATTATGAGCAGGAATATTTCCATGACGCTTATGGCGCTGCTAAGAAAATAATGCTGAACAACCGCAGGTACGTTGATATGCCTGACCTTGATATGTGGTTTCAGCGTGTGCTGAATTACTACGATAATATGACAGCAAGGTCATATCAGGGTTGGCTTTTGGATATGAAAAACGCGGCAGACGTTATTATTGCGTATACAAATAAGGAATTTGTTGCCGCAAACAAGAGCCGTATATTAAAGCTTAAACGCTGCGGCACAGCAAGTCTTGGAAAAATTGCATCGTTTTTCAGTGATGACCCGGGCGCAGCACAGCTTATTGCTGTTGCAAAGCTCATACGTGCGGTTTTAGCAGGAGATTTATCTCAGCCCTACGCTTTTTATGCTCCCGCTTTTGAGGGTAAGTTCAACATTCTGAAAGCAATGGCAAAGCAGCTTTCTGCTGAAATAAACGCTTATGTGGGTATTGAATCCGCAGAGCGTGTGTTCCTTCTCAAAAGCAAACCCGAACAGCTTGAAAGCTATATTGCGCAGCTTAAGGAACGAACAGCGGATATATGGGGCAGCTGCATTACACGTGAAATATTCAACACCTGTAAAAATTCAGGCGTAGGAAAATATATTTTCAAGCAGTCGCCTATAC
>JAZUOE010000056.1:0-4294 GCA_045604505.1 Ruminiclostridium sp.
TTATGCTAATACTAACTATATTACCCAGTATTTATATTGGGTATTCTTTAACGGAGGAAAAATATGAAAGCAATTATAAGAAAGAAAAAAGACTTAAACGATATGGAACGTCCCCTCGAATACACAGTTCACTCCCAATGCTTTAACCAAATTGCCTTAGAAATTAAAAAAAGCTGCTCTTTTAGGACTAAGAACTTATATTTATGCTGATTTATGGCTAAAAAATCACTTTCCGAAGGCATTATTGGTATAAATTTCCATTCATAAACATAAAAACACCCCGTATCATCTGATACGGGGTGCAGCTTTTTAAACTTACGCCTTGTTGATAGAACCGAATAATTCCATCTTTTCCTTAACTGTAGCCTTGATTGCCTCAAAGCCGGGAGCGAGGAGCTTTCTGGGGTCAAAGCCCTTACCCTGAAGGTCCTTACCCTCTTCAACATACTTTCTTGTAGCTGCCTGGAATGCTAACTGACATTCTGTGTTAACGTTGATTTTAGCAACGCCAAGAGAGATAGCCTTCTTAATCATGTCAGCAGGAATACCTGTACCGCCGTGAAGTACGAGAGGCATATCGCCAACCTTTTCCTTGATAGCAGCAAGTGTATCAAAGCTAAGACCAGCCCAGTTTTCGGGGTACTTACCGTGAATGTTACCGATACCGGCAGCAAGCATTGTAACACCGAGATCTGCAACCATCTTGCACTCGTCGGGGTCTGCACATTCACCTGCACCAACAACACCGTCTTCTTCACCGCCGATAGAACCAACTTCTGCCTCAAGGGAGATGCCGAGAACGTCACAAGCGTTTACAAGAGCTGTTGTCTTTGCAATGTTTTCTTCGATAGGATAGTGAGAACCATCGAACATTACAGAGGAGAAACCTGCGTTGATACAAGCCTTAGCACCTTCAAAGGAGCCGTGATCAAGGTGAAGAGCAACAGGTACTGTGATACCAAGTTCTTCAATCATGCCCTTAACCATACCTACAATTGTTGTATAGCCGCACATGTACTTACCTGCACCTTCGGAAACACCGAGAATAACAGGAGAGTTGCATTCCTGTGCTGTGAGAAGAATAGCCTTTGTCCATTCAAGGTTGTTGATATTGAACTGACCTACAGCGTACTTGCCCTCACGAGCCTTGTTTAACATTTCTTTTGCTGAAACTAACATTGGATTTTACTTCCTTTCATAAAATACTGTTATTATTTTATCATATATTGCCGAAAAAAGCAATATAATTTTCAGAATTTATCCCTCAACTTTTCTCACAATAGAAATCGGGGTCTGCTGTGAGCATTGGTCATGGGGATTGTCACGGAAAACCTGCTCACCAAATGCAATAGGCATATCCTTGCGACTTCTGCCTAATACGGTTGCGGCTATGTCGTTTGCGTCGATGATGATAACATCACAGCCGCAGTGTTTTGAGAGCTTTTCTGCCTCACCGTCGGGATTTTCGGGAGCCATTTTTGCGTAGTTGTTATATGGGGGGATTGTGTAGTCACAGGGACCGTCGATTGCTCTTGCCTTCATGCCGCAGATATTGTAGAATACGCCCTTTTTACCAAAAAGCTTACCTACAGCCGCGCAAGCAGCCGCAAATAACACCTTAGGTCTGCCAACCTCACGAATGCAAAGCTCCATAGTTTCCGGCATACCTAAGCCGATACCGTAATTTGTCTTTACAACAAAACGGCTAAGGAATTTTGCAAGGCGGGAAACCTTGATTTCCTCTAGTTTAAAGGCTCTACCCTGTGTGATTGCGATAATCTTTTCGGAAATAATAACGGTATCCCCTTCCTGAAGATAGGGGCAGACATACTTATCAAGCACATCAGTCATTACGTCCTCTTTCATGATAACATGAGTTTTTACAGGATAACGGGCAAATGTTCCGAAATCTGTATCTATTGTTAAATTTTTGCCCTCATTGGGGACAAATGGCATTTCCATAGCTGTAACTTCCTTACTTTTTTCATTAACATTACAATTATAACACTTTGGAATGTATTAGTCAATAAAATTATTGCAAAAAATAACCGTTTATGATATGATTAAGTTATTGAAAATTGTTAAAAAACAGAGAGAAAGGTCATTTTATGAAAACTCCTATACATACATTTCTTGAAAATTATGCCCAAAGCGGAAAGGTACGCTGCCACATGCCCGGTGGGAAGGGTAAAAATAATCCTTTTGACATTACGGAAATTCACGGTGCCGACAGCCTTTATGAATGCGACGGTATTATATACGAAAGCGAACAGAATGCAGCAAAGCTTTTCGGCAGTATGGCAACTCTCTATTCATGCGGCGGAAGTACCTTGTGTATACAGACTATGCTGGGCGCAATCCGTCAGACTTCAGACAAAACTACAATAATCGCCGGACGATACTCCCACAAAAGCCTTATAAATACTGCAATTATGCTAGGCTTTGACGTAAAATGGGCATACCCCGAAGAATATTTAAGCGCTGTTATATCCGCTGAGGAAATTGAAAAGCTTATAGACGACAATGTTGCCGCTGTTTTCATAACCTCTATCGACTATTACGGCGGAGAGGCGGATATTCCCGCAATCAGTAAAATCTGCCAAAAGTACAATATTCCTTTACTTGTGGATAATGCGCATGGCGCTTATCGTGTTTTTACTAAAAATCACCCTGTTTTGCAGGGCGCTGATATGGTTGCCGACAGCGCACATAAAACTCTTCCCGCCCTTACAGGTGCCGCTTATCTTCATATCAAAAACGGAAACTATCATTACTACAAAACCAAGAATATTATGGGAATGTTCGGTTCATCAAGCCCCTCATACCTTATTCTTGACAGCCTTGATTTGTGTAATCCCTTTATTGAAAGCCATGTAGCAGAGGCAGTAGGTGCTGTACACAGCATAGCTGTACTTAAGGGTTGGCTCACCGACATTGGCTACACTCTGAAAAAAAGTGACCCTATGCGCATTACTATTGACGCGGCGGCTTACGGCTACACAGGAAATGAATTTGCACAAATTCTACGCGAAAAGGGTACAGAATGTGAAATGAGCGACAACAGATATGTGGTGCTGCTTTTCTCTGTTTCTCAGAGCAAAACTGACTGCATGATGCTGTTTATGATGCTTAGGGCAATCCCCCAAAAAACAACCTGCAGAGCAGTATCTCATGTCATTCTGCGCCCTGAAAAGGTGCTTTCGCCCCATGAGGCTTTCTTCTCCCGCAAGAAAAAAGTTTTGCTCACCGCCGCAAAAGGTATGGTGTGCGGTGAGGTTTTGTGCCCTTGCCCCCCATGTATTCCCCTAGTAATGCCCGGAGAAAGAATAGATGAGGATTGCGTTAAGGAATTGAAAAAATACGGGGGATATACGGAAATTAGTGTGGTTGAATAGTCTTTTTATTGACAAGCATATATTTTTACTGTATAATTATTTTAAAAGAGTTTTTTGAGGTGATGATATGTTAAAAGCTTTATTAAGCAATTTACTCGGCTTTGACGCAATAATTCTGCTGCTTGGGATTTTTAATGGTTGGGTTTTTTATCAAGCATATACATCAGCAAAACAGCTTTGCGACAGTCTTTACAGTGACGGTCTTATTCAGGCGGATATAAGAGGCAAAGAAAAACGTAACGGTAAATTTTTAAAAGATAAAGAAATAATTTACCTTCGCAATACTGCTGAAAATCGTTATACATGGTATGTTAACATTTCTGCAATTTTTCCATTACTTGGTATTTTAGGCACTGTCCTTGCTCTTATTAGTATGCAAGGACAAGCTATGGATAGCGACAGTAGTTTTCTCGTCGCTTTAACATCTACCTTTTGGGGGCTTGTATTCTCGATTTTATTTAAATCTCTTCAAACTATCATCGAGGCAAAGCTTGACGAGGGTGTAAGAGAAGCAGAGAGATGTCTTGAAATAAAACCTGAAAAAAATATTGGTGATAAGAATGAGAAAACGTAAAAATGTTGTTGTTGAACTAACTTCCCTTCTTGATGTAATCTTCATTATGCTCTTTATGGTAATGAATCAAAGTCAAAATGCCGCCAAACAGGCTCAAAACAGTGCAGAAAGTGAGATTGCCGCTGCACAGGCAAGGGTTGAGTTAGCAGAAAAACAGACAGAGGAATTTAAAAAAATAATTAACGAAACTGCAGAAGAACGCAAAAATATTCAATACATAGAAAACAGGCTGGAAAGCTATACAGCTTTCGAGGAGTATGCTGAAATCGTCACCGTTTATATTCTGGACGAGGGGTATAAGCGAAGTATCCAAATTATAAACAAC
>JAZUOE010000057.1:0-4256 GCA_045604505.1 Ruminiclostridium sp.
ATTTTCTTACAGATTTTTGCTGCCTGTTTCATTATTTCATTATGCTTTGCATCATCTGTAACAATAGTCATTTTCTGCATCATAAAGCTTATATTTACGCTTTCAACCCCGTCAATAGCGGCAATCTCTCTTTCCATTTTAGCAGCACAATTTGCGCACTCAAGGTCTGTCATTTTATAGATTTTTTTCATTTTCTTACTCCTTATTCTTTTTCAATTACTGCATAACAACATGGTATTATTCCCTTTATTGTCAGCATTTTTACCTTACCAAGATGACAATTAACTAGCATTTTTCCATAAGTCTGTTCATTGTAATCAGCAGCAGGATTAAACCCTAGCTTTTTGTATATTTTCATTATAAATGAGTGGTTGTTACAGTTTATGTAGGTTGGTAAAAGCAGCTTTCCGCCTCTTTTTGTCACACGCCAAAGCTCTTTAACCGCCTCCTGCGGCTCATTCAGTAAATGAAGAACATTACCAGCCATAACCACATCGTATGTTTCATCATCATCCTTAAGGTTAAATATATCACGTACATCAAATTCAACGTTACAAACACCATTTTGTTTTGCTAATTTCATTGCCTGATTAAGCATAGGCATTGATAAATCTGTAGAAACAACCTTTTCAGCTTTTTTAGCAGCAGCAAATGTAAGCTTTCCTGTTCCTGCTGCCGTATCAAGAACTATTGCTCCTTCAGGCACCAACTTTTCAGTGATAAGCTCAAATCTCTTAACAACTTTATAATTTATCGCCTGACCCAAATCATAAAAACAAGCGACTTTGTCCCAAAAGCTCATTTCTTATCCTTTCTTATTCACCGATATGTTCCATACCCTGACCGATAATTGAACGAACATGGTCATCAGCAAGTGAATAAAATATTGTTTTCCCTTCACGACGGTAACGAACAAGACACGCCTGTTTCAATACTCTTAATTGGTGTGAAATTGCTGATGCGCTCATGCCAAGTAAACTTGCAATATCACAAACGCAAAGCTCTTCTTCAAATAATGCGTAAAGAATTTTAATACGTGTGCTGTCACCAAACACTTTATATAATTCGGCTAAATCATATAATATTTCATCTTCAGGCATTCCCTCGCGTACACGCTCAACCACACTTTCATGTGAGCCACATTCACAATCAGGAATCATTTCAGATTTTGCCATATTTACACTTCCTTTCACTTTTGAACAAATGAACATTTGAATGATTGTTCAATTGTTTGATTGTATTATACTACGTAACTTATGTTTTGTCAATACTTTTTTGAAAATTATTTTACATCAAATTCCTTTTTTAATTTATCAATTGCCTTCTTCTCTATCCTTGATACATAGGAGCGTGAAATATTCAGCATTTTTGCCACTTCACGCTGAGCCATAGGACGCGATATAGTGCCGTCATCACATATCAGTCCATATCTTTTTGAAATAATAAGCCTTTCCCTTTCATCAAGAACTTTATTTATGCAATTATAAAGCTTTTCCATATTTATTCTTAAATCAACCTCATCGTCAACACACACATCATCTTTAAATATATCTGCGATTGTAAGTTCATTTCCATTCTTATCTGTATCAATAGGCTCATTCATGTATACTTCCATATTTTTATGCTTGATTTTTCTGAAATACATTTTAATCTGATTCCGTATACACGTACTAGCGTAAGTTGAAAAACTGATTGCTTTTTCCGGGTCGAAGGTTTCAGCCGCCTTTATTAAACCAATCGTCCCTATAGAAATTAAATCCTCTTGTTCCCGTGAATCGTTATAATGCTTATTAACAATAAAAGCAACCAATCTGAGATTGTGTTCTATAAGTTCATTACGTGCATTAGGGTCACCTTCAGATATACGCCTGAGGCACTCCTGCTCTTCTTTTTTAGTAAATTGCTTTGGGTAATAATTGCCGTCCAGGTGCAATGCAAAAAACAAAAGATTTTGCAATGCTGTTTCAAAAATATCTGTAAACATAGCTAAATCCTCCTTGTGATTTACTATAT
This sequence comes from Ruminiclostridium sp., assembly GCA_045604505.1. Lineage (GTDB taxonomy): Bacteria > Bacillota > Clostridia > Oscillospirales > Ruminococcaceae > Ruminiclostridium_E. The sequence continues at coordinate 2,014 of JAZUOE010000057.1, forward strand.
GAAATACAGCTTGAACAGTATTACAAAATTTGACGGCATTTACATTTCTGCAAATGCCGTCTTGAACCAGCTTATAAAAACAACTAAAATAAATACCGCCGCACTGGTTTTTACACCAATACGGCGGATATTCAGATATGGCTTACTTGCTTAATTTTGATGCCTTGTAAGTTGTGTGGAGTAATTCATGAGCCTTGTGGCCGCCGATTTCGCCGAGGAATTCAGCGTATACTCTCTTAACGTCTTCACTTTCGTGGGACTTTCTTACTGTATTCTTAGCATCGAGGTTGTAAAGAGCCTTTGCACGTTCAGCTCTGATGTCTGTAAAGTTACGAACATCAGCAGGAACAATAACCTGCCCGCCGCCGTTTACACAGCCGCCGGGACAAGCCATTACTTCGATGAACTGTACATCAACTTCCTTATTCTTAACCTTTTCGAGAAGAGCCTTAGCATTTGCAAGACCGGAAACAACAGCAACCTTTACTGTTGCACCACCAGCAGTATATTCAGCAAACTTAACACCTTCAACACCACGTACTTCGCTGAATTCGATGGGGCTGTCGTTCTTTTCGCCTGTAAGCTTCCAAACTGCTGTTCTGAGAGCAGCTTCCATAACACCGCCTGTTGCACCGAAGATAACAGCAGCACCTGTACCGCTACCGAAAGGACTTTCAAACTGAGCGTCCTCAAGTTCAGCAAAACGGATACCAGCCTTGTTAATCATCTTAACAAGTTCACGTGTTGTAATGGAAATATCAACGTCAGCTACACCAGCAGCGGACTGATCATCTCTGCCGATTTCAAACTTCTTAGCTGTACAAGGCATTACGGATACGCTAACGATATCCTTAGGATCAACACCGTTCTTTTCAGCCCAGTATGTCTTAAGCATTGCACCTGTCATCTGCTGAGGAGATTTGCAGGAAGAGAGATTAGGAATAAATTCAGGATAATAAGCCTCACAGTAACGAATCCAACCGGGTGAGCAAGAAGTAATCATAGGAAGTGCGCCGCCCTTTGTGATTCTTTCAAGAAGTTCGTGAGATTCTTCGAGGATTGTAAGGTCTGCACCGAAGTTTGTATCAAATACGTGTGCAAAACCGAGCTTGTAAAGAGCAGCTGCTAACTTGCCCTGAACGTCTGTACCCATTTCAAAGCCGAAAGCTTCACCAAGAGATGCACGAACAGCAGGAGCAGTCTGAACAACAACTGTCTTTGTAGGATCAGCAAGAGCTGCCCATACCTTATCTGTATCGTCCTTTTCGCCAAGAGCGCCTGTAGGACATACAGCGATACACTGACCGCAGGATACACAAGCTGTATCTGCAAGGTCCATATCAAATGCACAACCGATTTCTGTCTTGAAACCACGATTGTTTGCACCGATTACGCCAACACCCTGTGTCTTTGCACAAGCAGCAACACAACGACGGCAGCTGATACACTTGTTGTTATCTCTATACATGTGCTTTGCACTAAGGTCGATTTCATAATCGTTCTTAGCACCTTCAAATAAGTTTTCATCATCAACGCCAAGTTCACGGCAAAGAGCCTGAAGTTCACAGTTACCGCTTCTGTCGCAGGAAAGACACTTCTTATCATGGTTAGATAATAAGAGCTGTAATGTAGTCTTTCTGCTTTCAAGAACAGCGGGAGAATGTGTAAGAATGTTCTTACCTTCATCAAACTTGGAAATAGGATATACACAGGCAGCGACTAAGCTTCTGGCACCTGTCATTTCAACAACGCAGATACGACATGCGCCGATAGCGTTGATTTCCTTGAGCCAGCATAATGTAGGAATTCTGATTCCGTTCATACGACAGGCTTCAAGTATGGTTGTACCTTCTTCAACAGCATAGTCAACGCCGTTAATTTTAATATTAACCATAGTTAAATAATTCCTTTCTGTTACTAGCTATTAACCCTTGATAATAGCACCAAATTTACACTTGCTCATACAAGCGCCGCACTTGATACACTTAGAAGTATCAATTGTGTGAGCTTCTTTAACTGCACCACTGATTGCGCCAACAGGACATACTCTTGCACATGCTGTACAACCCTTACACTTGTCGGCATCAATAACGTAGGAGAGAAGAGACTTACATACACCTGCGGGACATCTCTTATCCTTGATATGTGCAACATATTCGTCTCTGAAGTAGTGAAGTGTGGAAAGGATCGGGTTAGGAGCTGTCTGACCGAGACCGCAGAGAGATGCAGACTTGATGTAGTTT
>JAZUOE010000058.1:0-15636 GCA_045604505.1 Ruminiclostridium sp.
TTTGCAGGAGCTACAGGCTTTGCAGGAGCTACAGGCTTTGCAGGAGCTACAGGTTTTGCGGGAGCTACAGGCTTTGCAGGTGCTACAGGCTTTGCAGGTGCTACAGGCTTTGCAGGAGCTACAGGCTTTGCAGGTGCTACAGGCTCTTCAGGAGCAGGTTTTTCTGTTTCTTCAACAACCTTTGCCTTTAAAGATTCAACCTTAGGAGCGGGAGCCTCAAATTTAGCTACTTTAACGTCCTTGAAACGGAAATTACCGATTTCAGACTTAAGACGTCCTGAACGTTCGGTAAGCTGCTGAGCGGATATTACACATTCCTGTGCAGCATTGTTTGTATTCTGTACAACAGCATTGATACGCTCAACACCGCTGTCAATTCTTATAATAGACTGTGACTGTTCATCACAAGCATTGCTGATAATATTGATAAGGCGGGAAATTTCCTTTGTTTCTTCAACTACAGCAGATATTGACTTTGCAGTACGTTCTGTTTTGCTTAAACCCTCACGCACATTCTTTACACATTCCTCAATAACGGCAGTAGTTTCCTGCGCTGCCTCCTGAGAACGTGTTGCAAGATTCTTTACCTCCATAGCAACAACGGCAAAGCCTTTTCCTGCCTCACCGGCTCTTGCTGCCTCGACAGAAGAGTTAAGAGCAAGGATATTTGTCTGGAATGCTATATCCTCAATTACCTTTACAAATTCAGAAATCTGCTCTGTGGACTTATTTATATTATCCATTGCCGCTACAAGCGCTTTCATGTAGGCTGTACCTGTTTCAAGTTCAGTAGTTGCCTCTGTAACAATGCGGTTTGCCTCATGAGCATTTTCAGCATTCTTCATTACTGCGTCCTTGATATGACTTACAGATGATGAAAGCTCCTGTAATGTACCTGCCTGTTCAGCAGCGCCCATAGAAAGTGTTCTTGAAACGCCTGACATCTGTTCGCCGTCTGTGTTTACTGCCTGTGCGCCATCATAGATATTACCAAAAGCACGGTTGATATTTTCGCTTAACTTTTCAAAGCTCTTACCCATTTCGTTTGTCTTGATTTTTTCGGGAATGTCAGCAGTAAAGTCGCCGTCTGCAATTTTAGCTATGTAGTCAGCGGCAGCAATTCTGCCTTCGGTTGCAAAATTCACAACATTTGCCGCATCAGCAAGTTCCTGAGGAACATCGCCGTCTGCCTTTACCTGTGCGCCCTGTGAAATCTGTTCAATAGGGAGTGCAATATTATCATTAAGTTTTTTGGAGGCTGTCACAGAAAGCACAGCAGAACCGATTGCGGTAACACCTGCAGCAATAACAACACCTATAGTCAACGAATCATTTTTTGTAACCATACATATAACTGCAAGAATAAGTGTGATTGCTCCACCAGCAATACCTGCAATAGCTGCACTGGATACGCTTTCAGATATAAACTTTCTTATGGACTTCTTCATACAACATTCCTCCGTGACTTTACAAGCCATTTAATATTATTTCTATAATAACATATTTTTTCCTTTTTGTCTACAGTTTTTTAGTAAAAATTACAGCATCATCATCGCCGTAATACCCTTTTCTGACGGAAATTCTCTCAAACCCATACTTCTCATAAAGAGCTATGGCAGGAGCATTAAGAGAGCGTACCTCTAAAAACACCTTTTCCCCGCCTCTTTCATTGCATTTTTCAAGAAAATCCATCATAAGTTTGTCCGCAATACCTTTTCTTCTATATTCGGACAAAACAGCAATGCGGTAAAGCTCTGCCTCACCGCATACCTCTGTCCCCAGCGCATATCCTACAGGGATATTATTTTCTTCATATATAACCCAAATCGCATTTGACCCTGAAAGCTGTGTTTCAAGACTTGAAAGGCTCCAGGCATCTGAAAAGCATTCCTTTTCAAGCAAATATATTTTTTCTGAATCTGTCATTTTTACCTCGTTTCAAAAACAGCACCATATTACTTAGTGCGCCTCGTACCAGCTATTGCCTGTTTTTGCGTCAGCAATCAGCGGAACTGAAAGTAAAACAGCGTTTTCCATTTCCTCGCAAAGTATCTGTGCTGCCTTTTCTGCGTCGCATTCCTTAGCCTCAACAATAAGTTCGTCATGTACCTGAAGTATAAGCCTTGCCTCAGGCAGTTCCTTTTTCAGACGCGCATAAACCTTTACCATTGCCAGTTTGATTATATCCGCCGCTGTGCCCTGAATAGGCGTATTCATAGCTATACGCTTACCCATAGCCTGTACGTTTTTATTGCTCATGGAAAGCTCGGGAACATATCTTCTTCTGCCAAACATTGTGGTAACGTAACCGTTTTTCTTGGCAGAAGAGGTTGTTTTTTCCATGTAATCGGCAACTCCGCTGTACTTGGTAAGATATGCCTTTATATATTCATCTGCCTGTTTTACGGAAACACCTATATCTTTAGATAAAGAAAAGGCTCCGATACCGTAAACAATACCGAAATTAACAGCCTTTGCACTGCTGCGCATTTCGGGAGTTACCCACTCCACAGGCTGATTAAACACCTGTGAGGCTGTGATTGTGTGAATATCCTCACCGCTTTTGAATGCCTCAATCATATTCTTATCATCAGAAATATGCGCAAGTAATCTCAGTTCAATCTGCGAGTAGTCCGCATCTACCAGCTTATACCCCTCTTTTGCTACAAAAAACCGTCTGAATTCTCTTCCTAATTCGGTTCTGACAGGGATATTCTGAATATTCGGTTCAGCAGAGGAAATTCTGCCTGTTCGGGTTTCAGTCTGCTTGTAGGTTGTGTGAATTCTTCCGTCGTCGGCAATTACCTTTAAAAGACCTGCCGCATAGGTTGAATTAAGCTTTGTCAGAGTACGGTAATTCAGCACAAGCTCAATTATAGGGTCATAACCTATAAGCCCCTCTAAAACCTCAGCGTTTGTGGAGTAGCCTGTCTTTGTTTTCTTGCCTGAAGGGAGTTTCAGCTTATCAAAAAGGATTGCGCCAAGCTGTTTCGGTGAAGAAATATTGAATGCCTCTCCGGCGCAGACATAAATCTGCTGTTCTATATCTTCAACCTCTGCGGTAAGACGTTTGCCAAATTCTTCTAAAGCTGTTTTGTCAATCTCCACACCGTACTTTTCCATAGAAACAAGAACATAAGCCAACGGTATTTCTATTTCCATAAGGAGCTTTTCCATTTCCTCACTTTTCAACTTGCCATAAAGAACGCAGTTCAGCTTATAAAGAGTTTCGGGAATATTTTCTGTATCATAAACAACGCTGTATTCGGTACAAAGCCGCTCTAAATTATATTCCGCCGCATTTACATTCAGCAGATACGCTGCAAGTGTTGAGTCAAACACAACATTGTTTATATCAAAACAAATTTCGGATAAGGTGCCCTTTAAATCAAAGGTTCGCTTAGGAGAATTATCTGAAAGCACTCTTTCATAATCTTCTTCGAAAACAACCTCTGCCTTGCCCTCAAGGCAACGATACAGCTTACCCTCAATAACGATAAAATCAGCAACACTACGGTCAATTTCAGCAATTTCTTCTGTACTTTCCTGCGTCTGTGCTGCCTGTACCGCCGCTGCGGCAACTGCCTCTTTGCCGACATTAAGCTTTTTCAAAAGAGTGAACATTTCAAGGTCAGTCAGCATTGCCGCTAATTTTGTTTCATCACGCTGACCAAAGGTGTAATGCTCAGGCTCAGTATCTATAGGCGCAGATTTGCAGATTGTACCAAGTTCACGACTCATGCGACAGCTTTCTTCACCCTTTATCAGCTTTTCACGGACGGATTTTGTAACCTCAATTGTATCAATATTTTCATATATTTCAGCAATTGTGTGGTACTTCTGTATAAGGGAAAGAGCCGTTTTTTCGCCTATTCCCGCAACACCGGGTATATTGTCGCTGCCGTCACCCATAAGTGCCTTTACTTCAATCATCTGCGGGGGTGTAACACCATACACTTCCATGATTTTTTCAGGTGTGTAGAGTACATCTTCTTTGGTTGCCGCAAGATTTACAGTTACCTTTTCGGTTACAAGCTGAAATGAGTCACGGTCACCTGTTGCAATTATGCACTCATAACCCTTTTTCTCACATTCAGCACTGAGCGTTCCTAAAATATCGTCTGCCTCATAGCCCTCACATTCGATAACAGTTACACCCATAGCTGTCAGCAGTTCCTTAACCACCGGCAACTGCATTGCAAGTTCTTCAGGCATTCCCTTTCTTCCTGCCTTGTAACCGTCATACATTTTATGACGGAAGGTTGGTGCCTTAAGGTCAAAGGCAACTGCCGCACCGTCAGGATTAAAGGCTGAAATAAGCTTAAGATAGATGTTAAAAAAGCCTGTTATGGCATTTGTAAACATTCCTTTTTTGTTTGAAAGCAGACGTATTCCGTAAAAGGCACGGTTAAGTATGCTGTTTCCGTCTATTACAAGTAATTTCATAATTTTTCCTTTATTTTTTTGAGATTTTTCTTATTTTCGCAACAAGCTTTTTCGGCTTTACTTCCAAAACCTCTGCCTTTGCCTTTTCAGCCGCCTCATAAGCCTTATGATAGAAATAAACCTGTGTGTCAAGGGGCTCACCTGCAGTTTCACAGCGGATATATGTGCCGTCACTTTGCTGAACACGCAGCTTTACATTATCCGTCAGCATTGTTTTGAAATAATCCATAAGGCGGTCACGGATTTTTTTGTTTCTTATAGGCGCCGCTACCTCAACTCTTCTTTCGGTATTACGGGTCATAAAGTCAGCAGATGAAATAAACATCTTTTCACGTTCACCCTTACCGAAAATATATATTCGGCTGTGTTCAAGAAAACGTCCTACGATAGATACAAGGGTTATATTATCAGTTACACCCGGTATTCCTGAAACAAGGCAGGAAATACCACGAATAAGCAGCTCTACCTTAACCCCCGCCCTACTTGCCTGTACAAGCTTTTCGATAATATCCTTATCGGTAAGGGAGTTCAGCTTAAGTCCAACATATCCTCTTGGACCACATAAAATTTCACGGTCAATAAGCTCTACTACTCTAGGTTTCAGACAGTTGGGAGCAACCCACAAAGATGAAGAACTTTCCACTGTTGAGCCGATAGATAAAGCTGAGAATACCAAAGAGGCATCAGTACCTATATCCTGGTCGGCAGTCATAAGGGTTATATCTGTATAAAGTCGGGAAGTACGTTCATTGTAATTACCTGTACCTATCTGAGTAATATATGAAATGGCATTATCAACTTTTTTGGTAATAAGCAGGAGTTTTGAATGGACCTTAAGGTTTTCAAGTCCGTAGATTACCTTTACTCCTGCGTCCTCAAGGCGCTTTGACCAGCCGATATTGTTTTCTTCGTCAAATCTTGCACGTAACTCAACCAGTGCCAATACATCTTTACCGTTTTCTGCCGCCTTAATCAGCGCGTCAACGATTTTACTGTCACGTGCAACACGATATAGTGTTATTTTAATAGAAACCACATCTTCATTGTGTGCCGCCTCTTCTAAAAGGCTTATAAATGGGCTGAAACTCTCAAAAGGATACATCAGCATTATATCCTGCTGTTCAATTTGTTTCAGTATAGATTTTCCGGGAATTACCGACGGAGATTGCTGCGGCACAAGTCTATCAAAGAATAATTCAGGCTTACCCGACAGCTTATCCTCAATCTCACCCATAAATCCAAAATCAAGAGGGTGTTCAACTTTAAAGATGAAGTTGTTGCCAATTGAAAGACCAACCTTTTCAGCAAAGGCAGCTATATCCTGCGGGTTGGAGTAGTCGGTGTATTCTATTCTTACAGGGCAAAGTTTACGGCGTTTTTTAACAACCTCTTCCATTACATCACGGAAGTCAACGTCGTAATCAAAAAGTGCCTCATTTACATCAATATCGGCATTTCGTGTAATTCTGACAACACCCTTATCCGCCACTGAATAATCTCCGAAGGCATATTCAGCAAAAAGGAGAATAAGCTCTTCTATAAGAATAAAACGGAAACCTTCCTCTGCAGGAAGAAATACCACTCTGCCGAAAACATCTGAACTTGCAGGGATTAATCCCTGTATTTCGTTACCCTTCTTGTTGCACAGCTTTACATAAACGTAAACCGCCTTGTTGGCGAAGAAAGGGATAGGGTGCTTTTTATCAATTACCGTTGGGAAAAGCAAAGGCTTTATATCCGAAAGGAAATATCTGAGCAGAAACTCACGGTCAGATTGACTGAGATTAGCAATACGAACATGTTCTGCGCCATAATCCTTAAGCTCATCAGTAATACGCTTGTAGGCATTATCAAAACGGGGCATAAGCTCCGTTACCTTTTCGCAGATAAGAGAAAGCTGCTGCGCAGAGGTGAGATTAGTTTTATTATCGGGCTTATCCTTTTTCAGCAGCGTTTGGTCGTAAAGTGAACCAACACGCACCATGAAAAATTCATCAAGATTGCTTGAAAAAATGGAAACAAAGCGAAGTCGCTCAAATAAAGGAACACGGCTGTCCTCTGCCTCTTCCAGCACACGCTGATTAAACTTAAGCCAAGATAATTCACGATTATCAAAATATGATAAATCACTGAAACATAATAAATCACTCATTGCACGGCCTCTTTTCGGTTGTTATTTTTCATATATCAAGTCGGCATTCAACCAACTTTTTATACATAATACACAATACTATTATACTAGACTTGTATTCCTTTTTCAAGTGTTTAACAAAAAAATTACAATAAAATAAAAAAATATTTACATATTCGGGAAAATTTTCTGTTTTCCGTTGATTTTCACGTTAAAGTGTGATATTATAAATAAGTGTATAATATAAACTCAGTGTGAAATTACACAAAAGCAATTTCACCAATGGAAAGGAAATCATATTATGTCAAAACGTTGTACAAATTGCGGTACTTTTCTTACCGAAACTGACCGTTTCTGCCCTAGCTGCGGTGAAAACGCACCACAGGAAGTTGTAACTTCAGGTGTAAGCCTTGAAAAACCAACTGACAATCAGCAGCAGTATTCTCAGCCCTACTCACAGCCTGGCTACAACCAGCAGAATCCTTATGGTCAGTCCTCTCCATTGCCATACGCTCCTTCCTCTGCACCTCAGTACAGCCCCTATCCTGTGCAGGAAGAAGAAATGACAGTAGGAAAGTGGATTCTTACAATTATTGTTACTAGTCTTGGTATTATCGGACTTGTTTTCCTCTTTATATGGGGCTTTGGTTCCGGCCCTAAGGCTAGACAGAATTACTGCAAAGCTGTCCTCATTCTTGCAGCAATCGGCGTTGCTCTTTACATACTTCTCTTTGTAGTAGTATTTGCGGTATTAGGTATAGGTATCACCGAAATTCTTGAATCCGCCGACTATGACAGTATATATTCGGGATACGAAATGGCAAAAAGCTTTTTTACAACACTTTAATAAAGGTTGTATGATATTATTTTAACAGGCAATTTCTTCTTTACTTTTCTGTGATTTTATGGTATAATTCATAGTTGTACGTCAAAAAACAATCACAGGAGGACGATACACATGGAACTTAAAAAGCTGACAATCATTACAGGTCATTACGGTTCAGGCAAAACCAACGTTTCTGTAAATCTTGCCCTTGCCGCTGCAAAGCAGGGAAGAAAATGTACAGTTGTTGACCTTGATATTGTAAACCCCTATTTCCGTACAGCCGACTTTGAAGAGCTGTTCAGCAAGAACGGTATTACACTCAAAGCTCCTATGTACGCAAACTCAAATCTTGATATACCTGCACTGAACATTTCCATAAAAAGCATTCTTGACGAAAACGACTGCGTTATTATTGACGTTGGCGGTGACGACGAAGGTGCAAAAGCACTTGGCCGATATGCTAAGGTCATAAAGGAATGTGCTGACAAAGAAATGCTCTATGTAATCAATAAATGCCGCTACCTTACAAAAGAACCTGAAGAGGCTTTGGAGCTTATGAGGGAAATTGAGGCAGCAGGTGGTGTTGAATGTACAGGTATTATTAATAACACCAACTTAGGTGCGGAAACAACAGCGGAAATTCTCAGCGGCTCTCAGGAGTACGCAAGAGAGGTTGCCAAAAAGGCAGGACTTCCCGTTGTTATAACAACCGGCAAGGCGGAGTATCTTACAAACGTAACCGATAACCCCATGCCCGCTGAAATTTACGTCAAAACACTTTGGAACTAAACAAATCAAAAGAAAGGTATGGTCTAATTATGTCTAAAATGACGGTTGAATTTGACCGCTGCAAGGGTTGCGGATTGTGCGTTACTGCCTGTCCTAAGAAAATTGTTGCAATCCAGCAGGAAAAGCTCAACAAAAAGGGTTATTACACAGCAACCTGTACAGATGACGACGCTTGTATCGCCTGTGCGCTCTGTGCAATGATGTGCCCCGATTGTGCAATCACTGTAACAGGAGGTAAGAAGTAATGGCTGAAAAAAGTTTAATGAAAGGTAACGAGGCTCTTGCTGAGGCTGCTATCAGCGCAGGTTGTAAGTGTTTCTTCGGTTATCCTATCACTCCTCAGACAGAAATTTCCGCGTACCTTTCAAAGCGTATGCCTAAGGTTGGCGGTACATTCTTACAGGCTGAAAGTGAAGTTGCCGCTATCAATATGGTTTACGGCTGTGCAGGTTCAGGTATCCGCTGCATGACTTCATCTTCCTCTCCCGGAATTTCTCTTAAGGCAGAAGGTATCTCCTATATTGCCGGTGCTGACCTTCCCTGCGTTATCATTGACGTTGTAAGAGGTGGTCCCGGTCTTGGCGGTATTCAGCCCTCACAGGCAGACTATTGGCAGATTACAAAGGGTCTTGCTCACGGTGACTTCCATGTTCTTGTTTATGCTCCTTCTTCCGTTCAGGAAATGGCAGATATGGTTGCAAAGGCATTCGACATGGCTGATGAATACAGAATGCCCGCAATGATTCTTGCTGACGGTCTTTTAGGTCAGATGATGGAACCTGTTGAGTTCCCTGATGTAGAAATCAAGATGTCTGACGCATCTAATAAGCCTTGGGCTGCTAACGGTCATAAGGGTGAAAGAAAGCACAATATCATCAACTCTCTCTACTTACAGCCTCAGGAATTAGAGGACAAGGTAGTTGAGCGTTTCAAGAGATATGAAGATATCAAGGCTAATCATACTATGGCTGCTGCTGATTACTGCGAGGACGCTGACATTGTTGTTGTAGCTTACGGCTCTACAGCAAGACTTGCAAAGTCCGCTGTTGACGCTGCACGTAAGGAAGGCCTCAAGGTAGGTATGTTCAGACCTGTAACTCTTTGGCCCTTCCCCGAAAAGGAACTTAACGACGCTGTAAAGAATGCTAAGAAGGTTCTTACTGTTGAAATGTCTATGGGTCAGATGGTTGATGATGTTAAATTAGCTATCAACTGCTCAAAGCCCGTTGAATTCTACGGCAGAACAGGCGGTATTATCCCTGCTCCTGCTGATATTTTAAATAAAATCAAGGAAATGGGAGGTAACAAGTAATGCCTGAATTTAAAAGACCTCACGCACTTACCGACGCTTACTTACATTACTGTCCCGGCTGTACTCACGGCATAGTTCACAGACTTGTCGCTGAGGTAATTGACGAGATGGGTATTGAAAATGATACTATCGGCGTTTGCCCCGTTGGCTGTTCTGTTATGGCTTACGATTATTTTAACTGTGATATGATTGAGGCATCACACGGACGTTCTCCTGCTGTTGCAACAGGTGTTAAGAGAGGTAACCCTGACAAGTTTGTATTTACATATCAGGGTGACGGTGACTTAGCTGCTATCGGTACTGCAGAAACAATTCACGCTGCAACAAGAGGCGAAAATATCACTGTTATTTTCATCAATAATACAACTTATGGTATGACCGGCGGTCAGATGGCTCCTACAACTCTTCCCGGTCAGGTAACACAGACAACTCCTTACGGCAGAGATACATCTGAGGCAGGTTTCCCTGTAAAGGTTTGTGAAATTCTCTCTCAGATTGACGGTGTTGCACTTGCTGAAAGAGTAACTGTTATCGACCCCGCTAACATCAAGAAGGCAAAGGCTGCAATCCGCAAGGCATTTGAATTCCAAAAGAAAAAGCAGGGATTCTCTCTTGTAGAAGTTCTCTCTACCTGCCCTACAAACTGGGGTATGACACCTGTACAGGCACTTGACAGAGTAAGAAATGAAATGATTCCTTACTATCCTCTCGGCGTTTACAAAGAGGGCGCTGTAAGAAACAAGGAGGAAGAATAAGCATGACAAACGAATTTTTACTTGCAGGTTTCGGCGGTCAGGGTATCCTTTTCGCCGGTAAACTCTTAGCTTACGTTGGTTTATACGCAAATAAGGAAGTTTCATGGCTCCCTTCTTACGGTCCTGAAATGCGCGGCGGTACTTGTAACTGCTCCGTAACACTCAGCGATGACCCTATCGGTTCTCCCCTTATCCTTGAACCTACTCAGCTTATGGTAATGAACACACCTAGCTTTGATAAGTTCATCGGTACTGTAAAAGCCGGTGGTATGGCTTTTATCGACAGCACATTAGTTGACGGAACAAGCGACAGAGATGACATCAAATGTTTCTACATTCCCGCAACTCAGTTAGCTAACGATAATGACCTCAAGGGTATGGCAAACATCATCATTACCGGTAAAATTTTAAAGGAAACAGGTCTTGATGATATGGCTGTTATCGAAAAGGCACTTGCTAAGGTTATCCCCCCCAAGAAGGCTAATCTTCTTGACGCTAACCTTAAGGCACTTAAGCTCGGTATGGACGCTTAATCACAAAATAAAAAGGGCGGCAGATTGCCGCCCACTATAATTTAAAATTCTAAAAAAGGGCGGCAATCTGCCGCCCAAATATAAATTACATCATCTTTTTCAACTGCGTTTCGCTGCTCTTTATAAGACTAAGCAATGCAGGTGCCTGTTTCGGAAATTCCGACTCAATAAGCACTGTAGAAATTTCAGGTGCGTTCTGTTCGCCTTCTTTTATAACTGCGGCGGCATTACCTTCGTTTATTTCCGCACCCGCCTGTGCCATTCGACAAGCAGTTTCATCAGAAATTTCAAACATTGTATCGCTGTTTTTGCTGTTGGTACGATATAAAATTCTGAAAACCTTGTAAACTGTAAAATTCAGTATATTTGTGATACAGATATTAAGCTTTGAATTTGACACACGCGCCATTAGGTTATATATTACTTCAATACTGTTAGTCAGCAGCTTTTTTGAAAGGGTCAATGAAATATCTGCGCCGACACGAGCCTTTTCTGTTGCCTCAGGGTCAGGAATTTCGCTCTCAACAATAATGCTGCCTGTACTTAATGGTGAACGGCCTAAAAGATAATCGGTAGACACATTATAATAGTCTGCCGCTCTGACAAGAAAATCAAGTCCGCATTCTCTCTTACCCTTTTCATAGTGAGAAAGCAGAGCCTGTGCAACTCCGAGAGCCGCTGCCGCCTCTTTCTGACTTATATGACGTTCTTTTCTTAAAAGAGAAAGTATGCGTGGAAAATCATTGTTCATTGCATCGGCTCCTTTCTGATAACCACAAGCTACGGATTATCATTATTTTTAAAATGTCGCATTGTATATTATAGTAAATTTTTTTCATTATGTAAAGTGGCATTTTCGACAAAAAAAATACAAAAGATTATATATAATATACTAAATTAAATACTTTTTACCCTATTTAAATAAGAAAACACGGCAGATTTCTGCTTTTTATATACAAAGAAAGGAAGTAAAAAATGAAAAATTACACCATTTACCTTATCCGTCACGGCATAACGCAGGGTAATTTAGAAGGAAGATATATAGGTCTTACTGACCTGCCCCTGTGTGATGAGGGTTTTTACGCAATAACCCGTTTTGCACACGACAGGCTTTATCCCGCTGTACAAAAGGTTTATTCAAGTCCTCTTAAGCGCTGCCTTGAAACCGCAGATATAATCTACCCTGACCGCTATGTAAAGCAGATTGATAACATTGCGGAATGCGATTTCGGTGAATTTGAGGGAAAAACTCAGGCTGAACTTGAGGACGTACCCGAATATATCGAATGGCTTAAGGGCGGCTATGAGGCAAAGGCTCCCGGCGGTGAAACTTTCGGTGATTTTACTCTTCGCTGTCTTGACGGTTTAGAGGAAATTTTCAAGGATATGATGAATGACCAAGTCACAAAAGCGGCAGTTATCACTCACGGCGGCGTTATTATGAACCTTTTGGCAGGTTACGGCTTACCTAAGGGCAAACCTGCGGATTTCGCCCTTAATCAGGGTGAATGTTGGCAGATTAACCTTTCTACCTACTTATGGCAGAAGGGACCTGTATTTGAAATTATCGGACGTGTTGTATAAAAATTAAAGATAAGGAATGAAACAAAATGAACATTATTGAACAGCTTTCAAGCGAACTTAAAATCAGAAATTCTCAGGTTGAGGCAGCCGTAAAGCTTATTGATGACGGCAATACTATCCCTTTTATTGCACGATACAGAAAAGAGGCTACAGGCGGACTTGATGACCAACTTTTACGTGAACTTTTTGACCGTCTTACCTACCTGCGCAATCTTGAAAAGCGCAAGGAAGAGGTTGCCGGAGCAATCGAGGGATTGGAGCTTATGACGGACGAAATCCGTGATATGTTAGCAGCAGCGGTTACCCTTTCTGAGGTAGAAGATATTTACCGCCCGTTTAAGCCTAAAAAGAAGACACGCGCAGGTATTGCAAAGGAAAAGGGCTTACAGCCTCTTGCTGATTTTATAATGGAGCAGACATTGAAGGACCCTTATGCTGAGGCTGAACAATACATAGACGAAGAAAAGAAGGTTCTTTCTGTGGAAGAGGCTATTGCAGGTGCCTCTGATATTATCGCTGAAACAATTTCCGATGATACAAACCTGAGAAAAGCACTTGGTGAATTTTATGACCGCACCGCTCTTATTGTTTCCAAACAGGCAAAAGAAGTAGACGACAGCGTTTACGAAAACTACTACGACTACAGCGAGGGTGCAGCAAAAATCCCCACCCACCGCGTACTTGCCATTGACAGAGGTGAGCGTGAGGAAATACTTAAGGTAGCAGTTGAAGTTGACGAGGCTGACGCAATGAAAATTATCGAAAAGGCATTCGTTAAAGCCAAGAACACCAACGGCTCTCTTGTAAAAGCTGCCGCAGAGGACGCTTTCAAGCGCCTTATCCACCCTTCAATTGAGCGCAGAGTAAGAAATGACCTTACTGATAAGGCTTGTACAAGCGCAATTCATGTTTTCAGCGATAATCTGCGTCAACTTCTTATGCAGCCACCTGTAAAAAATACCGTAACACTTGGCCTTGACCCCGCATACCGTACAGGCTGTAAAATTGCAGTAGTTGACGGTACAGGAAAGGTGCTTGATACAACTGTAATCTACCCCACTCCCCCGCAGAATAAGGTTGCAGAGGCTAAGGAAAAACTGAAAAAGCTTATTTCTAAGCACGGTGTTTCCACAATCGCTATCGGTAACGGTACTGCAAGTCATGAAAGTGAGTGCTTTGTTGCTGAACTTATAAAGGAAATTCCCGAAAAGGTAAGCTACATGGTTGTTTCTGAGGCAGGTGCCTCTGTGTATTCAGCAAGTAAACTTGCCGCTGAGGAATTTCCTGAATATGACGTTTCATTAAGAAGTGCCGTTTCTATCGCCAGACGTTTGCAGGACCCTCTTGCAGAACTCGTTAAAATTGACCCTAAGGCAATCGGTGTTGGTCAGTATCAGCACGATATGCCTAAAAATCAGCTTTCTGACGCTTTAGGCGGTGTGGTTGAGGGCTGTGTAAACAGCGTTGGTGTTGACCTTAATACAGCCTCTTTCTCCCTGCTCAGCTATGTGGCAGGAGTGAACTCTTCGGTTGCTAAAAATATCGTTGCCTACCGTGAAGAAAACGGTGCTTTTACCGAAAGAAAGCAGCTCCTTAAGGTCAGCAAATTAGGTAAAAAGGCTTATGAACAGTGCGCAGGTTTCTTGCGTGTTGCTGACGGAAAGAACCCTCTTGACAATACGGGTGTACACCCTGAAAGCTATGACGCTGTAAAGAAACTTCTTGCTCTTTGCGGTCTTTCTGAAAAGGATTTGGGCGGTGACATTTCCGCTGTCAGCGAAAAAATCAAGGCAGACGGACTTAAAAAGACTGCTCAGGCTCTTGAAATAGGTGAACCTACTTTGGAAGATATTGTAAAAGAACTTATGAAACCGGGCCGTGACCCACGTGACGAACTTCCTAAGCCTCTTTTAAGAACTGACATAATGGATATGAACAGCCTCACTGAAGGTATGGAACTTAAGGGCACCGTAAGAAACGTTATTGACTTCGGCGCATTTATCGACATCGGTGTTCATCAGGACGGACTTGTACATATTTCAGAGCTTTCTGATAAATATGTAAAGCACCCTCTTGACGTTGTTAAGGTTGGCGATATTGTAAATGTAAGGGTACTTGGGGTTGACGTAAAGAAAAAGCGTATTTCCCTCACAATGAAAGGACTTAACTGATGACTGAATTCAGATTTGAACGTAACAAGGAAAATGTCAGCGACTACCTCAAAACAACCATGTTTGGTGCAAACTGGGCACATAAAATGCTTATTATTGCCCTTGCAGTATGCTTGTTGGCAGTTGCAGTTTCAGGCGTAGTTATGTTTATTGTGGCAGATAAAGCCGAAATGCTTATTCTGACAGGTTTAGCAGTTGTACTGGGTGTTTCTTACCCTGTTTTCCTTCACTTCTTCCTGAAAAGCCTTGTAACAAAAATGACTAAAGAGGACCCTGATGAAAAAGGGGTTACTATCGGCATTTCCGAAAAGGACATTCTCCTTATCAGAAATAATACCCCCTGCGGTAAGCTGGAATGGGCAGACATTACTGAAATTTATCAGGGAAAAACGGGATTTTTCCTGATTGAAAAGGAAGGCTCGGTTATTATTCTCGGTAAAAACTCTATTCATTCAGGCAGTTATGAAGAGGCAGAGCAAATTCTGAATACTAAGGCAATGCTGTTAAGCAAAGGTAATAAAAATGGTTAATTATCAGAAGGTTTTAGATAAAAAAATAGCGGAAATTTCTGAAACAGGAAAGGTTCCTTCTCTCCTGCTCCATGCCTGTTGTGCCCCCTGTTCAAGCTATGTGCTGGAATACCTTTCAGAGTTCTTTAACATTACGATTTTCTACTACAACCCCAACATAACAGAGGAAGATGAATACCGTAAGCGTGTTGCGGAAGAACAACGGCTTATTGCTGAAATGCCCACAAAAAATCCCGTTAAATTCCTTGAGGGAAGGTATGACCCTGAACGTTTCTTTGAAATAGCAAAGGGGCTTGAAACTGTACCTGAGGGCGGAGAAAGATGTTTTAAATGTTATCGGCTGAGAATTGCCGAAACAGCAGATATTGCAAAGGAAAAAGGCTTTGATTTCTTCACCACTACTCTTTCCATAAGCCCTCTTAAGAATGCTCAAAAGCTTAATGAAATCGGCGGTGAAGAGGCAGAACGGGTGAATGTTCCCTACCTTTTCTCTGACTTCAAAAAGCGTGAGGGTTATAAACGTTCCATTCAGCTTTCGGCTCAATACGGACTTTACAGA
>JAZUOE010000059.1:0-4454 GCA_045604505.1 Ruminiclostridium sp.
ATGATATATGAAGAAGATAGCACAAGAAAAGAATATACTTATGTTGAAAATATGGATTCCTTTCGCAAAGGAGCATACCATTTAGAATCATCAACTATTTCCGATTTAAGTTTGCTCAACAAATATTTTCATGATCAAAAAGAAACACCTACAATACAAGTTACTATAAATGGTAAAATTATAGCATTTGACCAACCCCCTATTATAGTCGATAATCGCACATTGGTTCCTCTCCGTGCCATATTTGAAGAACTTGGAGCAACAGTCGATTGGGATGATAACACCCAAACTGTTACTTCGACCAAAGGAAAGACAACCATTTCGATGTCAATTGGTAAAACAGAAATGTATAAAAATGGTCAAATGATAACTTTGGACGTAGTTCCGCAATTAATAGGAGGACGTACACTTGTCCCCGTTCGTGCAGTTGCAGAAGGATTTGATTGTATAGTTGAATGGTTAGACGAAACGCAGACGGTCGTTATTACAACTGTAAATAAGGATGCAGTTATTAAAACTGCTAAAAGTTTATATGAAGCAAACGAGGCTCTTGGTGGCGTAACAAATCTTGCGTCATATGCAGAAGTAGATACATTGTTATACAACACTATGAATGATATTGATGTTACTATTGGTTGGAATGATTTCACATTAGATATGGTATCAGCAGGAACAACGGCAACTATTGCTGCAGCTAAAGCATCAATGGGTAATTATTCTTCGGTTAATAGTTTGGGCGATGGAGTTAAAATGTTACTTAGTTCTTCTGATATTGCCGATGCTGCAGACGGTGTCTTAAAAGATGCTGTAAAACAAAAAATTACAGATAAAATCAGTAGTTCTGTACCAGATATTGAAGCTTTTGTTCTTGGCTTAGGTAGGGATGCTTATGACAATAATTCAAAAATGATTCTTGATTTAATGGAAGTTCATATGAAGTTCAAAAATAATACTTATACATACGATGATGCAGTAGCATATATTGTTCTATATGATACAATAGCAATGAATCGTAAAACTATGTCAATGGCAGTTCAAGTGTTAAGCGATGAATTACCCGCTAACTTTTTAGAAAGTCTTTCTATGTCTGCGGGAGCAGCAGCAAAATCGGTTTTAGGTAGTTTGTTTGGTGAAGTTTTTAGCGGTAGAAATATGAATGTCGGCGCGGAATTGTTTACAGATATTATTACTGCTTATACTGATTATGCATGCGGCGAGGGGGTTGACTTTTTTAAATATATGAAACAAATCAATCATCCAGCTATAAATGAATGGGTTAATGAAGTAGAGGTATATAACAGTAATCTTGTGCAAAAATTGAACATAAACGGTTAATGTCAAAAATGTTGATGGTAATCTGATTGAAGGGTATATGGCAAAAACATATAGAATATAAAAATCAAAAAAATTTTTTGAATGTGTTTTTGTTGAGTTCTCGCAGAAAACCCTATTTTGCATCTTTGCTGGCGAAAAAAACTTTCTTTGTCGTTATTGACAAGATTGTTTTTTGGAGGTATAATATTAATATAACATCCGAGCAGGATGAAAATTTGGTATTCTGCATCGGGATGTGCGGCACTCTTTATAGGCTTTGTATAAAGGTGGCGGTGATGGTGGTGGTCCTGTTAGTACTTTACTAATGGGTTTATATAATGAATACTATAAATAGAATAATGCCCTTTTGGGTTGATTTTGTGTGCCGTTGGCGTTTGCTTATGGCACACTTTTTTTGTGCCTTAATTATATATAATTTAATATGATTGGGGTGGTATTTATAAGTAAATACTTGGAAAGCCTTGTTAATTACAACAGAGTCAGAGTTGAATGTAATTCTATTCCCGCTTCTATACTTGTAGATTTACGTAGAGAATCTGATAGGCGTGGGATATACAGCATAACAAATTTTGACTGGGGTATGACAAGGTATCAGGAGAGCACAAAGCTCCCGAAGTTTGACATCGCTGTTTCTGGATTTGATGTGTATCTGGAATCAGAGATATGCAGGTTTGCGATAGCAGGTACAGCAAAAAGGGCTTGCGAAACAATGTGGCGCTACATACATCATGCAGATTTGCACGTTGAAGGTGGCAGGATATATTGTTTGATAAAGGCTACTTTACGTATGCCTTGTGGTAATGCTGATTACGACAGGTTGCAGAATGAAGTATATTGTAGATTTGAAAAGAATTACAGAGCTTTCATTCAGGAGATACTTCCTAAATTCAAAGGTGTATCAAAAAATGAGATAATCTGGAATTGTAAAAAGCGTTAAGAAAAGGTGTGAAATAATTCCGTTATTTTTTTACCCTATATATTTTATCAGAAAAACAGGGTTGAAAGCGGCGGTAAATTTCAAAAAAATTATAAGAGCAGCTCCGTAAGTGTTATACAAACGCTGGTGCCGATGGGTTCAGATTTGTGAGAGTGTCAAATATTCCGATTTCAGAGACGCGGTTATGAAGCAGCTTTTATAAAAAGATTGAACATATAAGCTAAAAGGTATGGACATATAAGGGGGTGTTTACTATGCTCTATGCCTATGTACTTGAAAATAAGTGCAAACTGTATGAAGTGGACAACAGCCCTCTCTTCAAACTCATTCAGGAGTGCAAACTACCAGAGAGTAATGTGTATATAGATGATATGGGTAATGATTGCAGACCTGAATTTGAATTGTTAAAGAGTGTTGCTGTCAGCGGAGATACAGTTATGGTGCGTAGCTTATTAGATATAGCAGATGCTCCCGATGATTTGATTAACTTATTAAAGTTCTTTGGAGATAACAGCATAGAGCTTGCATCGACATCGGAGCCGTACTATGAATATGGTAAGCACTTCAATATCATCGCTGATACTGTAAGCCTATGTGCAGAATTTACAGAGAAAAAGCGTAGGCTTGGTATTGAGAGAGCAACAGCAGAAGGACGTATGGGAAGAAAAGTTGATGCCGACACCATAGACAAGGTTAAAAGGTTAAAGGCGGCAGATTTTTCAGTTCAGGAAATCACGAAGCTGTGCGGCATCAGCCGTAGCACGTATTACAGGATAATAAAAACAGGTTAAAACAGTATCTTAAATATAAATCAAGGTTAATTTATCATAAAAATAAATTAAAACTCAGTTAAGCTTAAAATATCTTAAGTCTGTGTGTCATCGTTGTTGATATTACAGCGTTTTATATTTTAGATATTTGAATACATATTCGATGTTGTTATTACAGCATTCAGAATGATTTTAAGAAAAAAAGGGTAAATGGATGACCGATTCCGTATTCGTATATTTTAATTTTTGAATACGGCAGCGGTCGGGTGGGAATTACGTGGTTAAAGGAGGATTAAAAGTTATATTCAAAAGTAGGTGTTAGATTATGGTACATGGTTATGTAAGAGTATCCAGCAAAAGTCAGGAGAAAAATAATTCTCTTGATGAGCAGGAAAAGGAAATTTTAGATAAGTATCCTGTAGCATCTATACACAGAGAAGTCTTTACGGCGGCAAAAGATTTTGGTAACAGAGCAGTATTTAATACAGCAGTTGCCGATTTACAGGCTGGAGATATATTTGTTGTATGCAAGATGGACCGATTCTGCCGTAGCGTCAGAGAGGGTTTGTCTATCATAGAGGAGCTTATGGATAAGGGTGTTACAGTTCATATTTTAAATCTGGGCTTGATTGATGACAGTTCCATCGGAAGATTGTTGTTTACAGTGCTTCTTGCTTTTGCAGAGTTTGAACGCAATATGATTGTGGAGAGAACGAAGCTCGGGCGCGAAGCTGCCAGACAAAAGGATGGCTACAAGGAGGGGCGTCCTCCGAAGTTTTCAAAAGACCAAATAAATCTGGCGATGCAGCTTCTGACTGAACATTCATATAAGCAGGTGGAGAGTATGACTGGAATATCCAAAAGCACGCTGCAGCGTGCAAAGAAAAATCAGGAAAAGTAAAAAGAACAGAAAAATTAAAATTAAGGAAAGGAAAACTCAAAAATATTTAAGATTGGAGTGTTTCCTTTATGTATGGTAATACATTTAGACAAGCAGGAACATCATATCCTTATATAGGTGATGTTATGCTTAATTCTAAAAAAGATTTTGTTCTTTCTACTGATGAAAAGCAAAAGTTGAATAGTAGTGTGAAATTGGGTATTTATAAAGAATTAAATAGTAAGTCTCTTTTAACTAATGGTCAGCTTTCTTTTCTGATGGAAAAAGAGAAAAAGAAATTTTTAGGTAATTAGTAGTTCACTTAAGGGGTTGGTCACGTTAGAATGCAGTGACCAGCCCCAAGGATAAAATTTTAGTTAAGAGAGGTATAAAAAAATGAGAAATTTAGAAAATTTAATTTTTGGTAATGGTAATGTAAGTAAATTAAATGTTAGAAATCTATCAGCAAAGTGTCTTGAAGAATCACTCAAATTAAGTGAGCGTATTAAAGATAGTTATAGATTGTATAGTA